>JAOZOG010000138.1 GCA_029933395.1 Sulfurovaceae bacterium
CATCGATGGAGAACCGTTTAAGTTTACCCATATAGCGATAAGAGTTCATCAATATTCCCGACGGTTCCGGCGTTTTCTGCACCATCAGTTCAGGTGCTTTCATATCGGAAGAAGCCGACACTGTCACGGTACTCAGAACAAGCACAACCGCTGCAATGCATAGTTGTATGATCTGCTTCATTTACACTCCCTTTATGTTTAAGATAAAATAATTCTATCGGTTTTCCCTTTAAACCTGTTTTCATATCTCAGGAGTCTGTCGGACTCACTTTTGAAATAGCTAATTCTAGTGGTTTTCTTCGAGATGGAGTTTCTGTTTCACCAAGAAGCTTCTTAAATTCCTTGTGGCAGCTTAGCGAGAACTTAAAAATAGCTCTTTTTGAGCCAAATTCACTTGAGTCCAACAAACTCCTAGACATCAAGAAGCTCTTCTCGAGTTAATGAATGTATAAAAAGACACATATAAAATTAACTAGGCTCAAAAATTGAGACCGCTCCATATTTTGTGCAAGCAAAATTCATCTCTTTTTAAAGATAGGGTCAAGGTGTGGAAAACAAACTTTTTCTCACTCCTCTTGCCCCAGCACAGGAGTTGTTGTCACCCGTATATTTTTTGGTCGATAGGATCGACCCTACGCTACTCGCTCCTGCCAAACCAATCTTTTTACTCGCTTGTATCTGTCCCGGTGGGAATGCATACGAGCGCAATACCAATGAAGGAACAAGAGATAGGTTATCATTATCAACTGGAACCTTTTTTGGTTTTTTTCTACAAAAGTAAAGGCCTGCTTGAAATCTAATGCTATCGGGCCCTTGAAGAGGGGCTATCCCTACTTGGATAGATTCTCTTTTTTATAAATCACCTCACCGTCGTTGATCGTCTCAAGCACTTGAATATCACGCAGTTTCTTCTTGTCCGTTTTCAACGGGTTTTGTGAGAGTATGACAAAATCCGCCTCTTTCCCGGCTTCAATCGTCCCTTTGGCTTTCTCTTCAAAATGCTGATACGCCGCGTTGATCGTCACGGCTTTGAGCGCCTCATAGACACTCATCGTCTGATCTGCTCCATACACAGTTCCCTTCAAAGAGGTGCGATTGACGGCGAAATGAACCATATCGAGAATGCTCGTCGGCGTTACAGGCGAGTCATGGTGTATCGTATAGGGGATCTTGCGATCGATGATGCTGCGCATCGGGTTCATATGCGCGGTACGCTTGGGCCCGAGGAAAAGCTTGGCATGACGGTCACCCCAGTAGTAGATATGGCTTGGGAACATCGTCAACGCCATTCCGAGTCTTTTCACCTCGTCGAGCTGATCTTCCCGAATCGTCTGCGCATGGACAATAGTACTGCGATGTTCACCTTGTGGTTTTGCTTTTTTCATCGATTCAAGCAGCATATCGATTGCGCCATCCCCATTGCAGTGCACCATCAAGTGCCACCCTTTTTTCAGTGCATCAGAAACAAGAGCATCAAGCTCCTCCTGCTTGTAGCTGGGTCGGCTCACAAACCCTTTGGCAGCTATCTTCGCATCGGGATGGTGTGAGTGATGAGAGCTGTTACTCTCACCCAGCAGCAGAGGCGCTTTGTATTCGGCGTTACATGCAGATCCTTTCGGCTCAAGTTTTTTGGGTACTACAAAATAGGGCTTGGAAAGGTAAGCGGTATAGCCCTGAATGGAACCGTCCATGATCACCTTCAGTCCGCCTATGCGTACATGGTCGCGATATGCTCCTTTATGCGTGACACCTTTAAGCAATGCAGCGTTGTCCGGATCAGCATAGGCGAGTACATCGACCTTGAGCCTGCCTGCCTTGCCCATCGCATAAAGCAGTTTCATAAAATCGGGTAACGCACCACCGCACTCCTGCACGGTGGTCATCCCCTGTGCGGCATACTGTGTCATCAGCGTCTTCTCGATGGCACCCATCGCCACTTCAGGCGCAACAGGTGTGATCTTCATCATCACCTGCGCATAGGCCGGACCTTCTTCCATCACACCGGTCAAATGCCCTTTGTCGTCACGGTAGAATTTGCCGCCTTTAGGGTCTTTCACACTGTCATCAATGCCCGCCATCTTGAGCGCGAGAGAATTGGCAACACCGAAATGGCTGGAGCTGTGCATGATGTAGATGGGGTGCTCGGTCGAGATCGCATCAAGATCTTCTCTGGTCGGATGTCGCTGTTCTTTCATCCCTGTATCGTCATAGTTCATCCCGATGACCCACTCGCCGGGCTTGAGGTGATGCTCTTTGATGAATGCTTTGAGCTTCTCCTGCAACTTGGCAATACTGTCCACATCCCCTATCGGCGGTGCGTTCAGGTCAGCATAGGCGACCAGAAGAGTAGTCAATAGCAGGTGTCCGTGCGGATCGAAAAAGGCGGGCAGCATCGTTTTACCTTGCAGATCGACCTTTTTCGCATCAGGAAACCGCTTCATCGCTTCGGCTTTTTGACCGGCAAAGACAATGCGCCCATTCTCCTCCGCCACCGCTTCGGCATACTGTGGTTTCTCACCCTGCATAGTTACAATGTCTCCGCCAAAATAGAGTGTCGGTTCCGCCCAAAGCAGACTCCATCCCGCTATCAGCCATATAAGGGTTCGTTTCATCATTATTTTTCCTTTCTATTCTCTTTGTCGTTAAAACGTGAAGCAACAGGTTGGAAGAAAAGGGGTAATAGTAATAGCACTACCCCTCTTTCTTTCTCAATTAAAATCATACTATGTTTTTACTGTATAGATTGCAGCTCCTTCACGGGCAGTGCTCTTCACCGGCAAGAAATCTATTGACTCTCCTGACACCATTATGGCTCAACCTCGCAAGATTTTCAATCGTTACACCCAATGCTTCTTTTCTTGAGTACCAATTCAACTCCAGGAGTCTATCGGGCCCTATTCCAATTCAAAGAAATTTCTCACAAGATTTTGAAACTTGACAGGATCGATGATCGATTCGTGATAGATGGCGATACCGGCCTTGTGTGCCCTGCGCAGTGTCGAGTGTCCGAAATTGCCCGATGCCTTGCTGCCCAGATACTTCTCTTTGCGTGCAGAGGAGACGTTGGCGATGATCGCTTTGGCTGCCTTGCCGAAATAGTCGATGATCGCATCGTATTTGTAGACGATATCCAGCCCATCCAGACTGTGGGAGAGTTTGCACTCGATCGTACACATGCGGTTTTTGTGCATGATCAGGATATCGAATTCGTTTTTGACCCGCTTCTGGAATTCGGGTTCATTCCGGAGGTCGTCGAAATCTATCTTGACACCGAGTGCAATATCGTCAGGTTTCAAGGCTTCGGTAAGCCAGAAGATATACTCCTCGAAGAGATCCCCCTGCAGTACCTTCTGTTTGGAGGGAATGAGCTTTTTTTCTTCATCGAGGATATGCAGGCGGCAGAGGATATCGACAAGATCGTTCGATCCAAGCATTGCACTGGGGGTGCTTTTTTCAAAATATGCGTCGAGTATCGCTCTGCGTACTTTGTTGTAGCGGGATTCATCTTTGTAGAGGGCATAGATCGCTTTCCGACGTGGCAGGAGAGAGGCTTTGTCCTGTTTTTCGATGAGGGTGTAATTGTGCAGCATCAGATAGCTGGCGATGTCTATTCGGCTCTCAAGCTGCCGGGTACTCATACTGCCATCTTGCTCTATAATATGGAGATCGTTATCGAAAGGATCATAACTCAAAACCCTGCCACCCCTGCGATACACCAGCTCACTCAATACGATCGCGAGGATCGGGTAGGCATCCGTGACATTGAGCCATATCTCATCTTCGCTGTCGAACTCTTTTTCGACAGACTCCAGAATAGCCTGCTTCGAATCCTCGTCGGTCGAAACGATCCTGGTATACCAGCCCAACGAATGATACGCTGAAAACTTCTGCATTCCCTTTTGCAGTGTCTTTGCCTTGCGATAGCTGTATGAGTCGTCATCACATAGCAGAATATGGCGCTTGATCTGCTTTTTGTAGGCATAGAGCAGCGGAACGATAGCGCTGATATCCTCTCCGACGATACTCAGAAGTGTCATTGAATCTTTTCCTCATTGCAAATAGTAGAGAAGTATAGCAGATTATCATCACCCAGACGATTTAAAAGAAGTAGTCAGGACGAAAGGTGATCTTTTCCTGAACTCCACCGGTTTCAAGGGTTTTTTTTGCTATAATGGTACATTATTAATCACAATTGGAGTGGATTGTTATGGCACCATTAGGACAGATCGGGAAACGTCTTCAAATTATCAAAACTGCTATCTCTCTGACAGACAAAGAGATTATCACGATGCAGTGCTCAAAACTCAGACTGCACAAAAATGACCAGCAGCTTAACAATATCCTCTCTGTACTGGATGACGAAAATTATGTTCAGGCCACAAAGCTGATCGATCGCTATCTCCATGGACCATACGATGAAGAACAGAACACCGCTCCCAAAGCAGAAGAGAGCCCGACAGCCAAGCCCGCAGACGATACGGTAGAGATAGAACGAAAAAAGAGGCGCAATAAGGAAGAGGAGGAGCTGATCAGGAAGTTCGGTCTCTTTATGGAGGAGGCAAGCAAAGAGGAGTATAACCCGATCGACGAAGATGAGATGCTCTTGATGGCCAAAAGAAACAGGGAAAACACCAAGCCTTCCGAAGAAGAACTCCTGACGCCAGCACCTGCACAGCCGAGTCCTGAAGAGATCATGGCAGAGTTCAATACGATCGAGAGGGACAAACTCCCTCAGAGCGACAGGATCAAAAGCACACCGCCCAGACGAACAGAGACTGTCGAACGCAAAGAGAAAGTGGTCGAGGCAGAAGAGGAAAAAGAGGAGGAGCTCTCGTTTGATATCAATGAGATACCGCTTACCGGAAAACGCAGCACCTACACCGGCAACCCTGTCGAAAAAGAGGAGATCAGGAGCAATATCGTCGGAGAGCTACCCGAATTGGAAGAGCCCGAAGAGATAGAGGAGCCGGTCCAAAAAGAGACACCTGAAGAGGTAGAGGAGAGTGACTACAAAGAGATGCCTGAACCCGAGGAGATACCAGAACCGGAGGAAGAGAAAGCGGCAGAAAAACCCAAAGCGGAGAGTATAGAGTACGATCCCATCTCCTACATCGACCAGAAATTCAGAAATATGCGCAACCAATATCCACAGGTCGAAGAGAGCTCGGAACGCTACGAGAGTGTCGAGCGGCTGCTCTATATGATCAGTCTCGAGGGTTATACGGAAGCGGATATCGAAAAAACGATCGATCAGGTCTTTGAGCTCAAGGGTGAGGGGAAACTGGCAGAAGCCTCCCATCTGCTCCTGATCGCAGCTGCGACAGAATCACTCTATGCCCAGTTCATTCTTGCCAGAGAACTCTACAAAGGTGAAATTCTCAAAAAAGATCTCCCCGAAGCCTTCACCCAGATCAACCGCCTCGCGCTCAACGACTACCCCGAAGCTATCTGTGATCTGGCGCAGTTCTACGAATACGGCATCGGCATCGGCAAAGACAAAAAGAAAGCCTTCTCCCTCTATGAAGATGCGCTCGAGCTCGGTGTCCAGCGTGCCGAAACCCATCTGAGCAGAATGGAAGAAGCCTCCAGAGGTATACTGGGGAAACTTTTCCGCAGATAAGATGCGTAGCGTGGGCACTCCTGCTCACGAAAAAACGTGATAAATAAATAAAGCTCCCCGACCCAAGGGGATGAGGTATCTTCATAACAAGAATTTGGAATCGAGTGCTTCAGCCTCGCCTATATG
>JAOZOG010000513.1 GCA_029933395.1 Sulfurovaceae bacterium
GCTACGTTCACGATGACGAACGAGTTCATGAGGAAGATAGACGAGAAGGGGTTCGCTAAGTTTGCATCTCTTGCGTATAACGTATGGAGCATCGTGAATACGGTGAGAGAACTTCCCGATAACGTCATTGTCTATCTTGTATGGCATCTGGAGGAAACCAACATGGGAGCGCTGAAGCTCAGAACCGTTGGAAAGCTCACAGACGAGAAGGTGGATATCCCGGCTCTCGCCACAATCGTTCTCATCGCCGACAGATCGAGCGAAGGAGAGTATATGTTCAAAACGCAGACATCCGGAATGGATATCGCAAAGTCGCCCATAGGGCTGTTCGAAGACGAAAAAATCCCGAACGATCTGAAACTCGTAGAGGAAAAAATTCGTGAATATTATCAAATCTGAGGATGGAAAAATGACAGTGAAAATGAAACACTCCGACCTGGAGCGCGCGGTTAAAGAATATATCGAGAAACTGTTCCCGAACATAATGGTGAAGGATATCGCATATTCCAGAAAACAGAAAGGCGACAGCGTCGTAGTCGAAGCCGAAGTCGAACATAAAGAATTTACAGCATCCGAAGGAGAAAAATAATGGAAAATGTATGGGGAATCGATGAAGAAGAACTGGAAAAAGAAGTAGAGAGCCAGGAGGCACGACAAACTGAATACAGTCCGGTCATGGCGGGAGTCTATCCAGTGACGATCGACAAAGCGTATCTGGCGAAAAGCCAGGGCGGAGCCACAAGCTTCAATCTTGAAATGACGGAAATCGATCCGGAAAATCCCCTGGGCGGACGACAGCTCTATTACACCGGCTGGATCAAGTCCGGAGATGAGAAAGGAAACAAGGCGACCTATACCGGAGAGCGAAAAAACAAAGACACCGGCAAAATGGAAAAAGTAGAAATTCCGCTTCCGTCATGGTACGAAGTAAACCACTTCCTGAAATCGGTCGGAGTGAAACTGAGCTCACTCAAACCTCAGCCGATGAAGCTCGAACGTTTTGGAAAAATCGAAGAGGTCGGGGCCTTTCCCGAGCTGACTGGAAAGAAGACAAAAGCGGTCATTAGATTGTACGAAGATGACTACAGCGGTGAAGTCAAGGAACGATACGAAATCGTGGACTTCCTGAATATGGACGGATCGGCGACAGGAAAAGGCCGAAACGAAGAAGACTGGGAAAAAATTCTTGCAAAAAATCCAGTCCGAAAACTGAAAAAGAAAGTTGAAGACAAAAAAGAAGACCTGGCAAAAGAAGCCGAAGAGGCCGTCAAAGGGTGGGGGTGATACATGCCCCTACTCACTGACTATTTCGGATGCGAACGATGTGAATACAAAATGAGAGGAAAACCAGGCTGTTACAAATTCGGTCTCACAAAAGAGGAAATAAACAATGAAAACAATCATGTGTTTTTCTCTGGGGAAACCATAAAATCAGCACAAAGAAGAGGACAGGGGATCGTA
>JAOZOG010000514.1 GCA_029933395.1 Sulfurovaceae bacterium
GTATCGATGTCGTTATATTTTATCTTCGTGTTCTGCTTGAAGTTCATCACCCGCCCTATCTTCTGAGTAGCTGCAAATATATTCACTGAGTCCGGCGTGGCGTTGGCAGCATTGTCAGAACCGTCCATCACTACTATTTTTCTGCCCAAAGAAGTGAAGAACCTATCCACGATATCGTACTTCTCTATCGGCACGTCAACCGTCCCGTTGTAAACAGATACCCTTGCACGCTCCAAATACTCGGCATTTCCCCATGGATCATATTCAAAGATTGAGAAATCTTTTGAGGTATTTTGCAGTGTAAGGTTTGTGAACCCCATATCCGCATACATGCAGACAAGGAAGGACCCAAGCTCTACCGTACTGCCGTATATCGTTACCTCCACAGTACCGTTGGTCGGTATCGTCGAAGGTGAATAGACAGGAATGGTGGTGTACCAGTCTGAAATGAGCCCCGCGACATCACGCCTGCCGTCTATCGCCACCCCTGAATCAGAAGCAATGACAGACCCGCCCGCATCCTTTATGGTGTAGTCGAACGTATCTCCCATCACGTACCCAAGCACGAACATATTGCACGGCTCGTCGGCACGTATCGTATAGGTCATAGATGTATTTCTTGCTGCCTTTGAGTAGTTCTTCATATCAAAAGGTTTCATATCGTTCGTAGCCTCAAGAAAGTAGAATGCAGGTATGTCGGAAGGCTTGACGGTCTCTGTGAATATCGGCACTTCTTCGGTATAGTGGTACTCCCTTGGCGCAGTGGTGTAGTCCACGTTCGTCCTGACATACAGCCCGGTATCGTCCTCGAACACGAAACGCGGTATCCAATAGTCAGACCCTGTATCTGGGTTGTTCGCAAGCTCTGCCTCCTGCACAGTATGCAAAGAGGTAAGCAGCGTCACCCTCGGCAGGTCGAATGACTTGTTTATGGCAGAGTTTGGCGGCAGGGAGACGATCTCCACATGCACGTTATCACCGTTGGGGGTGAAAGTGTATTGCAGGTCGTTGAACTCGAACGTGTATGGCTTGAAGCGTATCATCATAAAACGCTCTGTCCATGTGGTATGGTCGGCCGAAGTATCCACGTTCTCATAAAGAGAAGGCGGCTTTGGTATTTCGCCCTCCATCGCTTTGACGACCATGTTCTTTGTATGGTACATGTCGATACTGGAACACCATATCACATCGCCTACTTTATAATCTGTACGCACCGGGGAGAAGTCCGTTACGGTAATGTTCTGCGCCGCTACATAAATGCTGCCTTCCCAGCGAACCTTGTCCTCTGCGTACCATGTTTTCTGCACAGACTGCGACCACGGTTCAGTAGTGTCCGCAACGTCCGTACTCAAAAGACTGAGTTGTGTCGGGATACCTATTCTCATGCTATTCTCCTCTGTGTTTCTTCAAGCTCACGAACCTCATTTACCAATATGTCAAGCCTCTGCACAACATCAT
>JAOZOG010000515.1 GCA_029933395.1 Sulfurovaceae bacterium
ACGGAGAGGAACTCAAAGCGGTCGTGGGTGCGGATGTGGAGATTCCCTACAACATACCGGGTGAGGAACTTTTTTTCGGAGAGGACTCGAACGTTCATAGAACGGTTACCACCAATGTTTCCCAAAAGGATGTCGATGGGAAAACTGTCGGTCCGGAGACGACGATCGGAGAGTGGACCGGTGGCAATTCGATGGTTTTTGTCGTGAGCGGAAGAAAAAGTGATGGGACTATTTTTCAGGAAGAACTGCCTCCTTCAGGTTCCTATGGGAGCGATACCCGTGTCCAGGATGTACTGGACGATATCGCGGAGCTTTACGGAACCGAAATGGTCGATATCGAGATGACGAACGGCTTGATCAGCGTATCGGACAAGATAAAGGGCAGCAGCCTTCTAGATTTTCATTTGACGGCTTCGGATAGCGGTTCTCCTTCGAAAACCTACAGCTTCATCCAAAGCAGTTTCAACGGGGAGGTCTATAACACGGAGTACGACAGGACATTTTTCGAAAAAACCGGTCAGAACGAGTTCCGGGGAAATATGCCGCAAATCGTCAAGGAGAGCGGGGCCTTCGCCGATGGGTCGACAAGACTCGTGGAAACAGCGGGTGTCGACTCCCTCGAAAACCGGCAGATGACGATCGAGATCAATCAAAACACCTATACCTATACGGTTCCCGATACGTCCGATCCCGATGACGATACGACGTACAGAGAGTTTTTCGATGCGATCGAGAGTTTCATCAATACGGAAACGGGTAACAGCGATGCCGTTGTGAAGTTCGACGGGCATGGACGTATCGTCGCGAAAGGAACAGGATTGACGGGCATCAGGATTTTTGATAACAATGCGGACGGCGACAGCAAGCCCGCGATGCTTTTCAACGCCAACAACGCCCTCACCGTCGACGACCCCAAACACGACTTTTTCGCCGCTATCGACGAGGCGATCGAAGCGGTGGAAAACGGTCTGCTCTATCCGGACGGCACGAGCGATACGCTTTCGAGAAATCCCGGTATCGAAAACGCGCTGGCACGCATCGACCATCTCATCGAGCACGTGGGCAAGGAACATACGAAGATCGGAGCCATGTCCAACAGCCTCCAATATGCCGTCGAACGCAGCGAAACGCTCAAGCTGAACGTCCAGTCGCTTCGGTCTGATGTACTCGATACCGATATCGGTGAAGCGACGATGAAACTCAATCAGCTGAGCCTCAACTATCAGGCGATGATGGCATCGATCGCCAGGGTTCAGAATCTCTCGCTCGTCAACTACCTCTAAACCCATCTTCGTCCATAAAGATTTTCAAGATGGGTTCCAAGCCCCTTGCACACCTTTTGGAGGATGAGATATAATCGTCTTTTCAAAAGATGCAGGCTTCTGCTCTATATTTTATAGAAGGAAACGACCATTTTCAAAACGGCACTTCTACTGACGATCGCTATTTTTTTCA
>JAOZOG010000139.1 GCA_029933395.1 Sulfurovaceae bacterium
TCCCCCTCTCCCGGCCACTTAAAAATTCCAGAAAACCCCCAATAGATCGGCAGCTCAGAAGAAATCAAAATCTCAGGCTTTAGATCGCCAATTCTAGTCACTAATGCAATTCCACCTCAACCAAGCAGCTAACTCCTTAGCGAAAACTTCGAAAAATACTTCATAGGGTGTCCTGTAATTGAGTACTTTCCTTGGCCTATGATTCAGTTTGCCATGTATGGTTGGAATTGGCGATACATAGGGGTTATAGGGGTAGAATTTTTCTATGAGAAGTTGAGTGATAAAAAGTTAAAGCTTAACAAACATCCAATCCTGTTTTGGTAAGACTTGGAAACCCATTTCTTTATAAACTGCTTGAAGTCTGTCATTGTCAGGAAGTAAAACCAAATATCTAAGACCTACTTGATTCTGGATCTCTTTTGCCGTTTCAATAGCAAATTCAATGAGGTAAGTTGATGTTTTAGTATCGTCAAGTTTTTCAAGACATTTGCCCCTGTAAGGCTCACTTACAAAGATATAATCTACTTGAAGAGAAGAAAAAGTGTCTATGGAGCTTACAGAGAGTGCAATAAACCCAAAAGTCTCATCTTCATCTCTCAGCAGGTAGAGAACCGTACCATTCTTCTGAATTCTTTTACAAATATCTTCTATGAAAAGCTTTTCTCTTTGGGCATTGTCCAAATTCTCGGAAAGTTTAAGTGCAGATAGAATATCTCTTGATAGACGATAGCTTGCATTTAGTGCATTGTATTTTTTGAGTTCCGCCAAAGTTATACGATCTTATATTTTCTCGAAGTTGCTTTTTTGATAAGCTTGTGATTTACAGAAGCATTTTCAAGTATTTTTTTCTCATCTTTTGTCAGCACAACTGGCGGTGTTACATAAACAACTTGTTTATCTTGTATGATTAAAGCCATATAAACACTCCTTTTTTTAATTTTGCTACATTATAGCGAAATATGCGAATTTTGTAAAAATGGTTTTGCTGCCATTTCTCCAATCTTATTTCAAGAGTAAAAAAGATAGTATAAAACTGCCAGTGCAATTGTCAGTAAAAACCCTCAAAAACAGCCAAAATCTGCTGACACAGTTTTTTATTTTTTTATGCGAATATCTTCTTAAATGACGGTATAGCTTTGTTCTTGGGTTTTTACTGGCAAAATGGGATGGAATTCGAATCCCCCTCTCCCGGCCACCTAATAAATCTTGGTAAAATCCCCAAAATCTAACACTTTAGAAAAAATCCTAATTTCAGCCTGCAAATTACAGCGACAAAAACAAGAGAGATCAATTTAACCTTTGGGCATAAAAACAATGCCTATAGATGGGATGTGCTTCCCGTCAAACTGATCGTTGGTGCAAAAGCCTTGGTGCTGACCTGTACGGTGTCTCCGGCCTTGAAAAGCCGGCTCTCCTCTTCATCCAGAACTACTTCGACGATCTGCTGTCCGATAGCGATGATAGCGATATGGATGACATCGGCTTTGATGATCTCAAGCAGTTCACCGGTGAGTGAAAATTTCTGTGATCCTTTGACTTTCAGGAGCACCTCTTTGGGGCTGCCGTCCTGTTTGATCGTGCCGTGGTCAAGCAGGATGACCCGGTCTGCCAGGCGATAGATTTCGCTGGGGTCGTGGGAGACCATCAGTGTTGTGGTGCCGAATTCTTTGTGGAGCTTGAGGATATCCTGCTGCAACCTGGTGCGCATAGAGGGATCGAGTGCCGAGAGAGGTTCGTCCATCAGGAGAATTTTCGGGTGGTTCATCAGGGCACGGCAGAGGGCGACGCGCTGTTTTTGCCCGCCGCTCAGGGTGGCCGGATAGCGCCCTTTCATTTTGGAGAGTTCTGTCAGCTCCAGCAGATGTTTTGCAAGTGCTCTATCTTTTCTGACGAAGAGCAGATTTTTTTCCACCGTCATATTGTCGAAGAGGGCATAGTCCTGAAAAACGTAACCGATTTCACGCTCCTGTGGAGGCAGGGATTTGCCTCTCTCCAGCCACGCTTTTCCGGAAACATTGATCTTTCCTTCTGCTTTTTCGAGTCCGGCAAGGATGCGCAGGAGTGTGGTTTTGCCGCTGCCGCTTTCGCCGGCCAGTGCGACGAAACTTTTTTCGGCAAGCTTCAGCGCAAGATCCAGCTTCATTGGTCCGCTGCTGCCGATCAGCTTCTTGTGTACTGCTATCTCAATCATCGCGCCACCCCAGATGTTTTTTGTATTGTCTGTTGAAGATATAGACCCCCAGAAGTACCGAGAAGCTGAGGAGCAGCATAATAGCACTGTAGATATGTGCCGATCCGTAGTCCATCACTTCGACCATCTCGTAGATCGCGACCGAAGCCACCTTGGTTTCGCCCGGGATGGAGCCTCCGACCATCAGAACGACACCAAACTCTCCGACCGTATGGGCAAAAGTGATGATCAGGCCGCTCAAGAGTGCCGGCTTGATATTGGGCAGAGCAACATTAAGGAGCGTCTTGAGCCTGCTCTTTCCTGCAAGATAGGAGGCTTCGAGCATATGTGGATTGAGGTTTTCGAAGCCGCTTTGAAGCGGCTGTACCATAAAGGGAAAAGAGTAGAAGCAGCTGGCCACTACCAGTCCCGTGAAGTTGAAAACCAGTTTGATACCGAACTGCTCCTCGAAAAAGGCGCCCACCGGGGAGTTTTGGGAGAGTGCAAAGAGGATATAGAATCCCAGCACCGAAGGGGGCAGTACGATGGGAAGCGAGACGATCGCTTCGACGACAGGTTTGTGGCGTGCTTTTGTCTGACTCAGCCACCAGGCGACCGGAAGTGCCACGATAAAGAGAATGGCCGTCGTGATACCGGCCAGCTTAAAGGAGAGAATAAAAGGGCCAAAATCCAGAGAAGACCACCCCATCAGAGTTTCTCCAGTATGGAAAGTTCGCTTGATTTGATCAGGGCGACGATACTGTCGCCCCGCTGCAGATTCATCCGATGTGATGAATCCAGTGTAATGATACTCTCGATCAGAGTATCGCCCAGACGAAATTTGACCGAGCTGAGAAGTTTGCCATTGCTGATATGCTCAATGGCTGCATCGAGTCTGTTGGAGATACTCATCGGCCCCACCGGGTTTTTTGCCAGTGCAATGTTGGATGCCTTGACACCGAGCAGTACCTGTGATCCCACCTCGAGGGTGCTGTCTATCTCAAGTGCCATCATTCGCATTGGCTGTCCCATTGCCGCAAAGCTGATAACAGTGATGCCGTCATGCGCTTTGATGTCCGTGATGGTGGCAGGGATACGATTCATTCGAGATATCCATACTTTTTGAAGATCTTCTGCGCTTCCGGGCTGAGAATAAAATCGTAAAATGCTTCATATTCCGGATTGCCGGCTCCTTTTTTCAGCAGTACGACCCCCTGCTTGATGGGAGTGTAGAGGCTGGGGTCGACGAGGGCCCAGTGGATACCTTTTTTGTACTGTTTCATATGGGGGCTGTAGAGCGACGAAGCTGCGATCAGGCCGATATCGGCTGCGGTCGAGGCATAGGCTACGGTTTGAGAGATCGATTCGCCATAAACAAATTTCTCCTTGACCTTGTCATAGAGGCCACTCTTTTTGAGTGCCTCCATCGCAGCCTTGCCGTAAGGGGCTGTTTTGGGATTGGCGATCGCGATCCTTTTGATGCTGTCAGACTGCAGCAGTTGGATGCCTTTGTCAAAATCAAGAGCCCGGGTGGAAAAAAGTGCCAGAGCTCCCCGTGCGTAGCGTTGTGGTTTCGAGGCAGCCAGGCCCTCCCGGTAAAGCGCCTCGGGATAGCTCATATCTGCACTCATAAAAAGCCCATAGGGTGCACCATTTTTGATCTGTGCCGTCAATTTGCCACTGCTTCCGAGAATGACGCGCACCTCTGTATCGGGGTGGCTTTTGACAAATGCTGATTTCAATGCGTCGATAGCGTAGCTGACATTGGCGGCAACCGCGATCGTAATCTCGCCGGCACTGAGCAGGGAGAGTGGCAGTAGCAAGAGGAGAAGATATTTTTTCATTCCAGAATCCTAAAAGAGGTAGTTGAGCTCAAACCGGGCATCGATCGCGTCATAGATATTATTCTCGGCATCAGTATAGCCAATCCTGAAGCGCCATTGCAAATCCTCCATCCAGGGAAGATTCTGAATCAGGCCCAGATAGAGATTGTTTTTGTCACTGCTGAGCAGACTTTTTCCTTCATCTTCATTGGTATGCATCAGGGCTGCTTCGATGAAGAGATTTTTGTAGTTTCCCTGCTGTTTGAGATTGTGCTGGATATCGATACGGTAGCTTTGGGTATTGGCTTTCCAGTTGTATTGTCCCATCGATCGTGTATATCCTGCAGTAGGAAAGCCTCTCCAGGGTGTGATGAGGTCGGCTTCATTGAGGACGTTGGTGTAGCCCAGATTGGCGATCCAGTCATCATACTCGAAGATGATGCGCGCTGCAATCATTTGGCCATCGAGCGAGTCGGGATTTTTATAGTTGCCGCTGTGGGCAGCGATGAGGCCATAGTAGGAGGCACCACCGATCGCCCCCGCACCGAGGTCGAACTGCTGGATGAAGCGGATACCCGGTCTTATGGTGAGTTCGTCTATGGGCTGATAGTGCCAGTTGGTCTCCAGCATGATCTGACCCAGCAGACTATGCACAAAATAGAAGGAGCTGTCAAGACGTACGTTTTCCAGCGCTGTGCTGTGAAGGTCACCTGTCAACAGGGGGCGATAGGGATCGATACCGGCTGCTTTGAGGCGACTCCACGTCAATCCTCTGTGCATCACACTGTCATCATTTTCACTCCATTGCGGCATCAGCTCACCGCTGGAGTTGCTGTCACCATAGGCGAGGAGTGCATGGTTGCTGGCGTGGTCTCGGAGTTTCTGCCGTGTGAGCCAGGCCAGCCTTATCTTGGTGTGGGGGATAAGGTGGCTGTCAAAAACGACACCGTCGAAAGTGTTGGGGATCATCTTGCTGTCGTTGGATTTGGTATAGAAGGTCTCTACAAGCTGCCGCCCGATACGTAGTTTGCTGTTTTGAAAGCCGCTGTAGCGCAGATAGGCCTGTCCAATCACGGCAAGCGACTTTTTGCCCTTGTTGATATAATCGTAGCGGCTGAGCAGATCCTTGCCGGGTTTGAGAGAGTTAATCAGGAGTCTGTCACTGTCGAAAAAGGCCCGGGAGAAGTATCCCGCCAGCGAGAAGTCGAAGTCGGCAAGTGTGCTGCTTTTGTAGACCAGAGATGCGCCCAATCCTGTAATGAAGCTGTCATCTTTCAACGCTCCCTCTGTACGCCAGTCCCAATAGAAAGTGTTGGAGCGAATCCGCCAGTAGAGGAGGCCATACTGGAGCATATCGGGGATATTGTCTACCGTGCCGGGAAGTTCTTTGTAGAGCAGCGTGTAGTTCTTCAGCAGTTCCCGTTTGTGAATCTCTTTGGTAGGGACGATCGTCTCTTTGGGGTGGACATCCTCCTCTGCCTCGAGAAGCAGTGAGAGCGGAAACAGCAGGAGCACTGCAAGCAGAAACCGGTTTGTCCGTATCATTCGCCACATGCTCCTTTTTTGCTTGTCATTGTATAGCTCTTTTGATAATGCAGGAGTAAAAAATACTTTTTTGAAGCATCTTCTCCTGCATCCTGTCGCCGGATTAGAATCCTCCGCTTGGATCAAAGCCAAAACCCATCGACACGAAATTGGGATCGCTGTAACCATACTGAGTGCTG
>JAOZOG010000516.1 GCA_029933395.1 Sulfurovaceae bacterium
AAAGAGACACTGCTCTACGGGACGTTCATCAAGATGCAGCGCTATCTCTAAGATAATTATGCTAACATGCGAGTTCCAAAAATTCTTGCTCAAAGTTTGGATGGTTGCAGAATGTAATCAAAGCGATGGGCTACTAAACCAAAAGGATACACATGATGAATCATTATGAAACACTGTTTGTCGTCAAGCCGACACTGACAGAAGAAGAGATCAAATCTCAGATCGAAAGAGTCAAGGCCGTTCTTGAAAAAGAGGGTGCGGAACTTGTCGCAACTGACGATATGGGAATGAGAAAACTTGCCTACCCCGTACAGAAGCACAGCAGAGGATACTACACGGTACTGCTTTTCAAAGCCGCAGGTGGCACGATCGCCGAGCTCGAAAGAAACCTCAGAATCAATGAAGAGGTCATCAAGTTTTTGACAGTCAAATACAGCAAGACCAAAGAGATCGCTCAGTTCAACAAACTGGTAGAAGCTGCAAACAAGAAGAGCCAGCCCGTAGAGCCAGCCAAGACTGAAGCGCCAGAAGCCGTAGAGGCACCTGCAGCAGCAGAAGAAGCACCTGAAGCGCCGGCAGAAGCAGCAGCAGAGACGGAAACAGCAGCGTCAACAGAAGCATAAACAAAGCTCAGGAGCAACCTTATGTATAACAAAGTGATATTGATGGGCAACCTCACGCGGGATATCGAAATCAGATATAGCCAGAGTGGCAGCGCAATCGGCAATACCGGTATCGCCGTCAACAGAAAATGGAAATCGGCAACCGGTGAGCAGAAAGAGGAGGTCATGTTCATCGACTTGACCCTCTTCGGCAGAACCGCTGAAATCGCCAATCAATACCTGCGTAAGGGAAGACAGGTTTTAGTCGATGGACGACTGTCGCTTGACCAGTGGACGGCACAGGACGGCACCAAGAGAAGCAAGCATGCGGTGATCGTAGAAAATCTGCAAATGATCGGCAGCAGGGACGATGCACAATCGGGTGCATCGAACTACGGCAGCCAAAGCCAGCAGCCTGCCCAGCAGTACAATGCCCAGTCCGCTCCCGCACAGCCGCAACAGCAGCGCAGCGAGCAACCACAGGCAGCACCGGAGATCCCGACGATAGATATCAACGAAGAAGAAATACCATTTTAGGAGTAAATTATGGCAGAAAGAAGAAAATTTAAAAAAAGATATTGTAAATATTGTGAAGCGAAAGTCGATTATATCGACTACAAAGACCTTGGGCTGTTCAAATTCAGCTTGAGCGAAAGATTCAAGATCATGCCAAGAAGATTGACCGGCAACTGCAAGAAGCACCAGGAGATGGTCACTGTCGCAATCAAAAGAGCGCGCCAGACAGCCCTCATCCCATACATCGTCGACAGAAAGAACGTCGTCGAAAATCCATTCGAAATGATCAAATAAGATCACTTCTCCATTCTGCCATTGCGGCAGAATTGTCTACTC
>JAOZOG010000140.1 GCA_029933395.1 Sulfurovaceae bacterium
TGCTGCTTTTTATTTTTTTGGCATTATAGCGAAGTAGCGCTCGCATCACTCTCTGGTCTGCAGAATCAGTGTCAACTTCGGTACTTTTAGCCCAAATCCCGAAATAGAAATACTTGCAATATGTGCAATGCTCGTATGCAGGGGGTTTGTGAAAAATTTGAGGTGCACCCGAAGGTTCATCGATGATTTTTCAGGGTTAGTATCAAAGCTAAGTAAATAACAATATAATAATAAGAGATAGAAATCATTTAGGCATAAGATATGAAAAATATTCAGGATGCGATCGAAATCATAGACCAATCACATTATTTCAAACCTTGGAGAGAGATACTGCTCGATGAGGCAGCCATATCAGAGTGGGAGCGTATGCTCTCGGGAGAGGTATCCGAAGAGACTTGTAAAAGGGTCGGTGAAGTATATTATATGAACACGATCCCCTTTGTCATCATCACAGAGTATATCGATGAGTTTTTTCGTCATTATGGTGCCGGAGATGCGCTGAAGTATCAAATCAAAAACAGTATCTCCGAAGCCTACCTCAATAAAAAACTCGATGACGATGAGCGAACGCTTCAGTGGGATATCGACAAAAAATTTGTCGGCTCCCTCGAGGAGAAGCGTTCTCTTATCAATGCACATCTCAACTGGTTACGCAGCTTTATCGAGAAGGTAAGAGGCTCGGAGATTGAATTGGAGCTGGATCCCTGCTGCTGCACTGTGGGAAAATGGCTGAAGAACAATAAAGAGATTCCGGAATATCAACAGATAGAGAGCCTGCATGAAAACCTGCACGCACTTGCGCTTGGTGCTTTGCGAATGTATGAGAAGCATGATTATTCCTATTTTCTACTCTCCTATCTCGATATCATCTCAGATTCATACAAGATACGCGATAAGTTCCTGCATATCTATTTTGTGAGGTACCTCTGCTCTATCTACGACGATCCCCTAACCGGTCTGCCAAACTACCTGCAGCTTTTTCGGGATCTCGAGTCTCCCGATGAGAGCAAGAGTTTGATGATTTTCAATATCAGGGAATTTAGCAAGATCAACATCATCTATGGGCAGGAGAAAGGCAACGAAGTTATCCGGAAAGTAGCAGAATACCTGAAAGGAAACAGTCTCATCGAGACAGCCTATCGTATCTATGCAGATGAGTTTGCCTTTGTCATCCCAACGACGGATCGAAGCAGCATTATTGAGAGTATCAAGGATGAACTCGAGAAGCTGACTTTTACCATAGGTGGAGATAAAATATTTCTGCGAATCTACGGCAGTACAGGGATCAAAAGTGCGCATATTCTGGAGCATTGCGAATTTGGTTTGACCGCTTCCAGAGAACATTACGGTGCGATCATCGATACGGACAGGATGAACAAAAAGGATATCCAGAGTTATGCCGAGAAGTTCAACTTCGGACAGCATCTGCGACTGGCCTTTCTGGATAACCGTATCTACCCCTATCTCCAGCCGATCCTCAATCTCAAGAGCGGTACCATCACACGCTATGAAGTTCTAATGCGCATCGAGGACGAGAATGGCAGGATTATGGTGCCGCACGAATTTCTACCGACACTGAAAAAGATGTATATCTTTCCGGAGATCACCAAGTATATGATTCAGAAATCATTCGATCTCTTCCGCAACGAATCCTATGAGTTTTCCGTCAATATCACCTATGCAGATATCATCGATGAAAATATCCGGGCGTTTATCGCGGCTATCATCAAAGAGAATCCGGAAGTCGCAAAACGCTGCACCTTCGAACTTCTCGAAAACGAGGCAGTACACAATCTCGAAGAGGTGCACAGCTTTTTTGGTTTCCTCCATCAATATGGACTCAAGATCGCACTGGACGACTTCGGTACAGGCTACGCCAACTACGAAACGATCCTTCAACTCGATATCGATATGATCAAGATAGACGGCACCCTGATCAAAAATATCACCAAAGATCAAAAGTCCCGCATCATGGTTGAATCCATCGTCGCCATTGCCCGCACCTCCAATGCCGAAGTCGTCGCCGAGTGGGTCTACAATGAAGAGACATTTGACCTGGTTAAGGCACTCGATATCGATTATGCTCAGGGCTATTACGTCGGGAAACCAAGCAGCAGTTTTGTCCAGCGGGACGAAAAGGCATAGGACTATAGATCAAAAAGGAAAAAGATGAAGCACCTCGTCAAAAAATCCCGCATCGTATTGTTTGCCACTGCACTCTCTTCCCTGCTCCTCCTGACAGCCTGCAGCGACCGAAATGCACAGCAGCGCGTCACTGTCTATGTGTCGGAAGATCAGGTCTTTTCGGAGCCGATATTGAGAGATTTCGAGAAGGAGAGCGGCATCCGTGTCGATGCCGTTTATGACACCGAAGAGGCCAAAAGTACCGGTGCGATGAACCGGCTCATCGCCGAAAAAGAGAACCCACGGGCCGATGTCTACTGGGCCAATGAACCGATCCGCGCCGAAGTGCTCCGCCAGAAAGGGATCTGCGCCCCCTACTACTCTATCAATGCCAAAGAGATACCAATGGCCTTCAAAGACCATAGAGGACACTGGACCGGATTTTCTGCCCGGGCAAGAGTTTTCGTCGTGGCCAAAAAGATCTCGGAGCCACCCCGAACGATCTATGTTTATGCCGATCCAAAGTGGAAATCCAGATCGGTCATCGCCAATCCGCTTTTCGGTACGACGACATCCCATATCGCCGCACTCTTTACCCTCTGGGGAGAGGAGAAGGCCAAGGCGTTTATGACAAAGCTGAAATGGAACGAAGTGGCGATCGCGACCAGCAACGGAGAGAGTGCGGACTTTGTCGCCAATGGCAAATATGATTTTGCGCTGGTCGACAGTGACGATGCCGTCAACCGTATGCGTCAGGGGAAAAATATCACGATGATCTATCCCGATCAGGGTGAGGATGGTCTGGGGTGCTTCATCGTACCCAATGCCGTGATGCTGATCAAAAACGGCCCGCATCCCGAAGCCGGAAAAAAACTGATCGACTATCTCCTCTCCAGAGAGACGGAACAGAAGCTCGCTTTTGCCGACTGCGCTCAGATCCCACTCCATCCCGGCGTGAAGATGCCAGCCGAGCTCAAGCCGATCGATAAGCTGAAAATTATGAAGGTCGACTATGCCAAAGTCGCGAAAAAGATGGTCGAGATCCAGCCCTTTCTGAGAGAGTGGCTGGGTCTCTGATGGGATGAGCAGGCGTCTCTTTCTGGGTGGTGTCGTTGTCTTTCTTTTTGTGATCGGACTGCTCCCCCTGCTTTCGATGCTGGAGCGTTCCCTCTTTGTCGATGGTCATTTTACGCTGGCATCGTATCACGAGGTGCTCCGCTCCTCTCAGCAGTGGAGACTGATGGGCCACAGTCTGCTTCTCTCTGCTTTGGTGACACTTTTGACGATCGTTGTCGGTGTACCCCTGGGGCTGCTCTTTGAAAAGACCGATCTCCCCTTTCGACGCCTGCTGACACTTCTCTTTACCGTTCCCCTCCTGGTTCCTCCCTATATCTTCGCCGTCTCCTGGTCTGACCTCCTATCTCCCGGAAGTTTTGTTGCACGCTTTCTTGGTGAGGGGTGGATCGCCGTGGCGGATAGGCTGCTCTTTGGCCTGCCGGGCTGCACCTTTGTCCTCTTCTCCATCTATCTGCCTATACCCATACTCCTCACTATCGTTTCTCTGCGATCACTCAACCCCCGACTGGAAGAGGCAGCCAGGATTGTCACGGATTGGCGCGGTGTTTTGACGGGCGTTACCCTTCCCCTTATCTTTCCCACCATCATCCTCTCCGGGATACTGGTTTTTCTGCTTACGCTTGCCGAATTTACCGTCGCCAACTATCTGCGTTATGATGTCTATGCCGCCGAAACGTTTATCCAGTTTTCTGCCTTTTATGATTTTGGTGCTGCAACGGCAGCGGCTGCTCCTCTGCTGGGGGTGACGCTCCTGCTGCTGTGGGTGGAGGCACGTTTTCTTCGTGACAAAACCTATCGGCTTCGCCCTGATGTCGAAGAGAGGGAACGATCACCGATCGCTTTAGGAAAGTGGCGCATTCTTCTTTTTATTCCTGTTGTACTTGCCGCCCTCCTCATTGTCATTGTTCCGATCCTCACACTCCTGATCGAGTCGGCAGCTGTCGAAAACTATATCGAGGCGATACACCGTGCCGGCGGCAGTCTCCTGCGGAGCCTTCTTTATGCCTTGATCGGTGCGACACTTCTGACGCTGCTGGGATTTCTGCTCGGTTACCTGATAGAGAAGCGGGCACTGAAACTCTGGCGATGGGTGGACAGTGTGACGATTTTCCTCTTCGTGCTTCCCGGCACCGTGCTGGGTATCGGCCTCATCAGTCTCTGGAACACTCCCTGGAGCAACATCATCTACGCAACGCCTCTCATCATCATTCTGGGCTATCTGGCCAAATACAGTGCCCTGAGCAGCCGGATCACGATCACACAGCTGGCCGGCATCTCCCCTTCGATGGAAGAGGCGGCCCAGATGGCTGGAGCGGGATGGTTCCGCAGGATGGCCCTTATCGTTGCACCGCTGTCGCGCTATGGATTGGCGGCTGCCTGGCTGGTGAGCTATATCTTCATCCTGCGTGATACCGGTATCACGATGCTGGTCTACCCTCCCGGATACGAGACGCTCCCCGTGCGCATCTTCACACTGATGGCCAATGGTTCATCACAGCTTGTCGCAGCACTCTCTGTCCTGATGATCATACTTGCCGTGCTTCCCGCCGGTGCCGTCTATCTGCTTTGGCAAACCAAAAAGAGAAAGAGGAAACAATGGAGAGCATAACCCTGAATGCCCTGAATTACGCCTACGATGATCATAGACTGCTGAAGGATTTTTCTCTGTCAGTAAAAAGCGGAGAGCGGCTCGTTCTTCTGGGTCCTTCAGGCTGCGGCAAGACCACGATCCTCCGTCTTATCGCCGGCTTTATGGCTCCGCAGCAGGGAAGCATCCTCCTCGAAGGCAAAACAGTATCACGGGACGGAGAAATCCTTGTGGCACCGGAACACCGAAATCTGGGTATGGTCTTTCAGGATCTCGCACTCTGGCCGCATCTCAGCGTCAAAGGCAATATCGAATTCGGCTTGAAAGCCCGAAAAGTACCCAGGCAGACCAGAGAGCTCAAAATCCGCGAGATACTAACATTGACAGGATTGCAGGGCTACGAAAGCAGAATGCCCTCCGAACTCTCCGGCGGCCAACAGCAGCGCGTCGCCCTCGCCAGAGCCCTCGTACTCGAACCCCACATTCTGCTGATGGACGAGCCGCTCTCCAGTCTCGACTGGGAACTCAACAGACGTCTGAGACAGGAGATCCTCGCCCTCCAACAAAAACTCGGTTTCACGATGCTCTACGTGACACACAACAGAGAAGAGGCATTCGAGATCGCGACGCGTGTCGTTATACTTGAGAGGGGTGAGATACGAATGGATGGTTCGTCTGAGGAGGCTGAGAGGTTTTTTGTGCGTGAAAGCAGGTGATCCCTTCGATGCACTTTTATTTGAAAAGCTGGGAATGTGTACCAATCCGCACAAGCTTGACAGTCTCTTCCTCGATCTTATAAATCAACAAGAGATCCCCACTGATATGCAATTCCCGATAACCAGCATATTCGGCTTTCAATGGATGGTCCAGCGCTTCCTGCGGTAATGGTTCGCCCTTT
>JAOZOG010000015.1:0-11853 GCA_029933395.1 Sulfurovaceae bacterium
ATGTCATTGAGTAAAAAATTGGCCGCAGAGTTTATCGGCACCTTTTGGTTGGTTTTGGGAGGGTGTGGTTATATGGCCTGACTGCCGTGATCATCACTGAAGTGGTGATGACCTTTATGTTTCTCTTCATCATTTTGGGTTCCATCAGCAAAAATGCCCTGGCAGGTTTTGCGGGCATCGCAATCGGTTTGGGATTGACATTGATCCATCTCATCTCCATCCCGGTTTCCAATACCTCTGTCAACCCGGCCAGAAGTACGGCAGCTGCACTCTTTGCCGATACGGCAGTGATGAGTCAGTTATGGGTCTTTTGGGCAGCACCGATCGTGGGAGGCGTTTTGGCGGGACTTGTCTGGAGATGGTTTGAGGCGGACGAGACATAGGAGAGCTGCCTGTTTTTCCTGTTTTTAAATAAATTGCAGTACAATATGCCGGTTTTCATACGAAAACATAATACCTATCATAAGGACACAGAATGAAAAAATTGATTCTCATCTCCGCTATTGCAGCGACAACACTTTTTGCCGATGCTTTGACGGATGTAGCCAAAAAAGCAGCGGTTGACCACGCAAAAAGCGAAGCGACCAAAGCGGTGACCGGTGAAATCGACAAAGCTGTAGGCTCGACTGAAAAGAAGAGTGACGAGACAACTACAGAAAAAAAAGAGGATGCGAAAGCGGAGAAAAAGGACGAGGCTAAAGAGGAAAATGCAGATGCCACTTCTTCCTTGAAAGATAAAGCGATCGATGTAGCGGCAGATCAGGCCAAAGCAAAAGCAGGCGTTGATAAAGGTATTGCCAAAGAGGCGATCAAAGCGGTTGTAAAATAGATTCATTGGGATGTTGTCTCTCGACAACATCCACTACGATAATTATCCTCAAATATCATTACCTACTTATTGTATTGTATGGTATTTTGATGTTGTGATGGCACAAGACCCTGCGAGATAGGATTCACTACACCTTAAATTTTTCCAGATATCTCGCTACCGCATCCTCGTCATTGCTATGTGGCAGAACGATATCTGCCTTTTTCTTCACTTCATCCAATGCATTTTTGACCGCGATAGCGGTGCCGGCTTTGTCGAACATTCCCAGATCATTGATGCTGTCGCCAAAAACAGTGAACTCTTTCGTGTCACGCTTCAGATAGTCGGCGACAGTCTGCAGGGCGTGGGCTTTGTCTCCTTCGGGGTGGAGAATGGTCAAGAACCAGCCGTCAGAGTACTTTTCAGGTGAGAGTTTGTATTCGAGTTCGTTGCCAAAAGTATTACGAAGATGTTCTGTGAGGGGTTTGAGGATCTTTTTCTCTGCGAAATAGACCAGTTTGAGATTCATCTCCATTGCGCGGATATTTTGGCATGCCTGCATTCTGGGGTCATTTTTGTAGTTTTTCAGGACATCGTTTTGATGGTAGTTGACGCTGTCAGGAAAGAGGAAGGCTTCGTTGAGGTCCCTGTCTTTGAGAGCAATGACGAAGGGCTGAATATCGAACTTTTTTCCCTCATCGATGACAGCATCTCCCAAATCTTTGCCAATGAGTTTGAGATCGATCAGCTCTTTGTCCGGTGTCACGACCATGCTGCCGTCCAACAAAATCATTGGGGCTGCCAGGTGCAGTTTCGCCAGGAAGGTGTGTGTCTTGCTGAAACTCCGGGCTGTGGCGACGGAGAGGATTGCATCGTGGCTTACCCCATTCCAAACTTTTTCGCTGTAGGGGCTGATCGTTTGGTCGCTGCGCAGAAAGGTGTGGTCGAGGTCGGTGAGATAGATCGGTTTCACGAGGCTGATCTGTCTCCGGAAGCGGTCTTCTCGTCGATGTAGTTCTGTATGAATGACCTGACATCGGCATAGACGAAGGAGTCTTTGTAGTTTTCGATTTTGCCGCCACTGGCATTGGGGTGTCCGCCGCCTTTACCGATCTCGGCTGCCATTTTGGAGACATCGAGTTTGTCGTTGGAGCGCAGGGAGAAGTGGCCGCGATAGTTGACATCCATATAGAAGTCATAGTCGGGGTTGGCCAGCAGGAAGGCATTGCCGATCAGTGAACTGCTGCCGACATTATAGCCCAGCAACCCCTTGTATCCACGATAATCGATCGTAAGCCGTGCTTTGTCCTGACTGAGCAGTTTTGTGACGTAGGCGGCGACCAGATTGTCTTTGGTATCGTTCTTCTCCGCGATAAAGAAAGCTTTTTTGCTGGGGTGCAGTGCATCGTCGAGGAGGATATTGCCCTCTTTTTTGGTAACGAGGGTGCGGGCTTTTTCGATGAGACTGAGCTTGAGTGCCCGGTCTTCTGCCGGGAAAAGGATACGGTTGATCTCTCTGGCGCCGGAGATCATCCCCAGGCAGACTTTGCCAAACTCGAAGTATTCATCATCGCTGAGCCAAATATCGATGGCATTAATCGCTTTGACGATATCCGCATACTTTTTTTCCTGATCGAAACCATAGTGTTCCTGCAGCCAGTCGTAAGTGATCCTGGTGGCGGATCGTTTGGTGTCGAGCAGGTACCAGGCAAATCGCTCCGCTACCTGTGCACCTGTCCCATGATGATCGAGGAGTTGGAGTTTGGCACCGATGCGGATCGCCTCCCTCTCGATCCAGTTGGCCTCTTTGGTCGTAAGGTTGAGGTCGGTAACGAGGATCAGATACTCTTCCGCATCGCCATGTAAGTACTTGTCCTGCTCGATCTTTTTGACGATCTCTTCGAGACGGGCTTTGACTTCGGGGCCATAGTTGGCATTGTAGCACTCGATGGCATCGAAATATCGTGTCGTGAGGTATTGACAGCCGTAACCGTCCAGGTCGATATGGGAGAGGTGGTAAACACGTTGCATTAGAGGATATCCTTGAGAGAGAGATCTTTGAGAAAGTCATCAATTTTACCCTGAAAACGGTGCAAAAAAGGAGAGATGGAACAAGAACCGATCGCACCGTTGGGGCAGGAGTCGATATATTGTGAGCAGTCGAGCACGGCGGGGGGCTTGCCTTCTGCCGCTACGATCACGCTGTAGAGTGTGATGTCCCCCAGATCTCTGGCGAGAAGAAAACCGCCGTGGGCACCCTTTCTCGATTCGAGGATCCCCTCTTTTGCCAAACTCTGCATAATTTTGGCAAGAAAACTTTTGGGTATATTGAGTTCATTTGCGAGAAGCTCTGCCCCTACCGGTTTGTCGGCTTTGCGTATCGTATCGAGCGAGAGCAGTGCATATTCGCTGGCGCGTGTGAGTAACATTGTCATCCTTGCATATAATTAGGATAATATTACTCTTAATTAATTAAAATAAGTTTATACCGCTGTTGGTTTAGCACATATTTATCTTTTTATGGTACTATGCGAGTCCAATTCCAATCAGGCATTTAAACATTTGCCGGTATTGAGAAAAATTTAATTACCGATCAGGAGGTCACTATGGCTTTGGATAAGGCGAAAAAGCAAGAGATCATTGCAAAATACTCAAGAGGCGAGAACGATACCGGTTCTACAGAAGTGCAGGTAGCCCTGCTGACAGAGAGAATCAAATATTTGACAGATCATCTCCAGACAAACAAGAAAGACCACTCTTCAAGACTGGGTCTTTTGAAGCTTGTCGGACAGAGAAGAAGGCTGATGAGATATCTCAGAAAAGTTGATTTTGCACGCTATACAGCGATCAAAGAGGATCTTGGCATCAGAAACTGATCCTTCCGGATTGCCCTCGGGCGATCTTCCATATCTACACACCTCACCTCTATATCCCCTTTCATTTTATTAATATGTTTTGATATTAACGAGAACTATGTTACACTGATACTGAAATCTTTTTAGGAGTTTTGCGATGTTTTTAAGTTATTTCAGGAAAAGTGCCGTAATGGCACTGGGTGCAGGAATTGTGAGTTTGGTGATGGTAGGCTGTGGAACGGATGGTGCGTCCGATGTCGGCAATGTACCGCCCCCTTCGACAAGTGAGAAAGTAACGATCACGGCAGCCAATGCCGATAAAGTTTTGGCATCGACGGTAGGCGGGGTAGGAAAAATCGCCGGCATGATCGATGATATCATGGATAAATTACCTGGTCTGAGCAAGAGCGGGACAAGCTATGCGGTGGCATCATCAGGCGAATCATTGTCGGTTCCCGGAAAAATTTCTCTCTCACTGGCATCGAGAGATTGTGCCGATGGCGGTAATGTCGAGGTAGGCTTCGATGGTTCAGTCGAATTCAATAATTGTCAAGAGAGGGGTGTCATCCTTGACGGTACCGGTATCGTTTCTATCAGCAGCAGCAGCAAGTATGATATCCAGTTTACCAATCTTACTGCTACATTCAGTACCGGTACGCTGTTCCTCAGTGATGCCGGCGCCAGTGTCGATGGAGGCAACTTCACTTTTAAGATCGAAACAGGTAATGCTGTAGTTCAGGGAATCGGCATTGATGTGAAAAACTTCACGATCACCAGAGATGCTTCCGGAACGATCGTAACCGGTTCTATCAAAACTGCCTGTATGGGCGGATGGGCCGATGTAACGACTGCCGTGCCTTTGAGATACAATGCCAACAAGGTATTGACCGGTGGTGTACTCGTTGTCAGTGGTAATGCATCGGAGATGCGCATCGCTGTCAATGCGGATGGCAGTATCGATGTGACACTTAATGGGCCGCATTATGCGTCCTACCCTTCAGCTTCTGACCTTCCTCAATACAACGCCGTCTGCCCATAACGGCATTGTTGAAACTCTGTTCCTTCTGTTGGGGGACGGGGTAATGTTCATTTTGTATTCCTGTCAAGACCTACTGCTCTATATCAATGTATATCCTTCGAACAAGTCCATAGTTTTTTTGTGAGAAACCTACCTCCCCAATTATCTGAAAAAATCTATTGCGCATCTATATTAAAAATAATATCAATATACTTTAGTCAAGTACGCTAAAGTTAATTTTCTAAAATTATTGAATTAAGACTTGACAAAGTGGCACTCAATGTTGTATAATGCGCCCAAGCATTTAAAAAGGTTAACTGTAAAATGCAATTTGAGAGGGAAAAAGGAGGTTTCTTGATGAGCGACAAGCAACAAGAAGAAGAGCTTTCCGGAGAGAAAGTGGGCGAGCAGCCGACTGACTCTGAGGGAGGAGAGGGCGATAAGTCTCAGAATGATCTGTCGAGCAGATTGGAAGAGATGGAGCAAGAGATCGCTGAGTGGAAAGATAAATATCTAAGAGCGCATGCGGATTTTGAAAATACCAAAAAGCGCCTGGAGAAAGATAAGTCCACTGCAGTCTCTTATGCCAACGAAAGTTTTGCGATGGATATCCTGGCAGTTCTTGACTCGTTCGAGCAGGCGCTGGCTTCGATAGAGGGTGCAGACGAGGCAAATGCTTCCGAGGTACTCGAAAAGATGAAAGAAGGCGTCTACCTCACATACGAACAGCTCAAGAAGGTATTGGAAAAGAACTATATCAAAGAGATCAGTTGCGAAGGTACATTCGACCCGAATCTTCATCAGGCAGTGATGCAGGTCGAGAGTGATGAGCATGAGAGTGGACAGATCGTACAAACCCTGCAGAAAGGCTATACGATCAAAGACAGAGTGCTGAGACCATCTATGGTAAGCACCAGTAAATAAAAAATAATTAAAAAAAACAAAAAAAGGATAAAAAATGGGAAAAGTATTAGGAATTGACTTGGGAACAACAAACTCTGCAATGGCGATTCATGAGAGAGGCGAAGCTTCGATCATTGCCAATAAAGAGGGGAAAAATACGACACCTTCGATTGTGGCGTATACTGACAAGGGTGAAGTATTGGTAGGTGAATCTGCCAAGAGACAGGCTGTCACCAATCCGGAAAAAACTATCTATTCAATCAAAAGAATAATGGGCCTGATGTGTGACGAGCCAAAAGCAGCAGAGGCAAGAGAGAGGTTGCCTTATCACGTCATCGATAGAAGCGGTGCGTGTGCGATCGAGGTAGAGGGCAAGACTTATACACCGCAGGAGATCTCAGCCAAAATATTGATGAAGCTCAAAGAGGATGCGGAAGCGTATCTGGGTGAAACGATCACGGATGCCGTTATTACGGTACCTGCCTACTTCAACGATGCGCAGCGTAAAGCGACCAAGGAGGCAGGAACGATCGCAGGACTGAATGTCCTCCGTATCATCAATGAGCCGACTTCTGCAGCACTCTCTTACGGACTGGATAAAAAAGAGTCCGAGCAGATCGTTGTCTATGACCTGGGTGGTGGTACATTCGATGTCACCGTACTGGAGACAGGTGACGGTGTCGTCGAAGTTATGTCTACCGGAGGGGATGCATTCCTCGGTGGTGACGACTTCGACAACAGAGTGATCGACTATGTCGCAGGTGAATTCAAAAATGAAACCGGCGTCGATATCAAGAATGACATTATGGCACTTCAGAGACTGAAAGATGCTGCTGAAGCGGCCAAGAAGGAGCTTTCAAGCTCGACTGAGACCGAGATCAACCTGCCGTTTATCACAGCGGACGCATCAGGACCGAAGCACCTGGTGCAGAAGATCACCAGAGCCAAGTTCGAGTCTCTGATCTCTGATCTTGTCGAAAGTACGATCACTACGATCGCTTCCGTATTGAAAGATGCCGGTATCAGCAAAGGTGATGTCAAAGAGATCGTGATGGTTGGTGGTTCGACCCGTGTGCCACTGGTACAGGAAGAGGTCAAGAAGTTCTTTGGCAAAGAGCTGAACAAATCAGTCAACCCTGATGAGGTCGTCGCACTCGGTGCAGCGATCCAGGGTGGCGTACTTGCCGGTGATGTCAAAGACGTACTGCTGCTGGATGTCACACCACTAAGCCTCGGTATCGAGACACTCGGCGGCGTGACTACCAAAGTGATCGAGAAGGGAACGACGATTCCTGCAAAGAAGTCACAGATCTTCTCTACAGCAGAAGACAACCAGCCTGCGGTAAGCATCCATGTCCTCCAGGGAGAGCGTGAGTTTGCCAAAGACAACAAATCTCTGGGTATGTTCGAGCTGCAGGGTATTCCACCTGCACCCCGCGGTGTACCTCAGATCGAAGTCACCTTCGATATCGATGCCAACGGTATCCTGACCGTATCGGCAGTCGACAAGGGTACCGGCAAGTCTCAGGAGATCAAGATCACCGGTTCGTCAGGACTCAGTGATGAAGAGATCGAAAAGATGGTACAGGATGCGGAGGCACACAAGGCGGAAGATGAAGCCAGAAAAGCACTGGTCGAAGTCAAGAACCAGGCAGATGCACTGATCCACCAGACCAGAAAGTCTCTGAGCGATCTGGGCGAGAGCTTCGATGCGGGCGAGAAAGCGGCGATCGAGAAGTCTATCGAAGAGCTTGAAACACTGCTCAAAGATGACTCTGCCACCAAAGAGCAGATCGATGCCAAGGTCAAAGAGCTGACTGAGAAGAGCCACAAACTTGCTGAAGCTGTCTATGCCAAAGAGCAGCAGGGACAGCAGGCAAGTGGTGCCGAAGGCGCCAAAAAAGCGGATGATGACGATGTCATCGATGCTGAAGTAGAGTAAACTTCACATACTCTATTTAGTCGTCCCTCTCCGGGGCGGCCCACAAGAGACTACAAACAACAGAAATATTAAGATAAAATACTCCACAAAATATATCATCCAAAGGTAAACATTGGATCTGCCCAGAGTTGAACGGGAACTGAAAAAGCGATGTGATTATCCCTATCGATGGGGGAGAAAGCAGTCCGACAGCTGGGATCAAATGACCCGCTTTATCTACAAGACCTACAGTATGAGCATGCTGTATAGAAAAGCGGAGCATCTTGACCCGGATCTGCGTGACTATGCCTTCAACCGATGGTATAACTTCTGGTCGGCGATGGCAGTCGAAGATATTTTTGCTTCACACCCCAATGTCGAACCCAATAAAAACAGCTACGACAAACTGATCGACTTCTCTATCAATAAGATTCCTTTCGACCATAAAACTTCTGTCTTTCCCAAAGGTTTTGCCAAATCTATTGACTATGCCAGAGTACACCAAGTGGAGTTGATCGAGTGGCTCTACAGGCACCAGAGCCAGGAGGGGAGGATGCATATGAAAAACAGGCTTTTTATCGTGCTCTATGATGGAGAGACGATGCAGCACTGGAAGATGAAGGCTGAGATTATGCTGCTGAAAAGAGCCATCGACCAATATGTCGAGAATTTTTCACCAAAAAATCTCTATCGGTTTGATTTCGGGGATGGAGCAGTTTTTTCGGATATCATATGGATCACAAGAGGGGTCAAATGAACTATATTGGATCAAAACTGAAACTGTCTGACTTCATCGAAGCATCGGTGCGTGAGACCGTCGGCAACATTGAAGATGCGGTATTTTGTGATATCTTTGCCGGGACAGGGATTGTGGGGCGTCGATTCAAAACGTTGTGCAAAAAAGTGATCGCCAACGACATCGAGTACTACAGCTATGCGTTGAATCGGAACTATATCGGCAACATCGGAAAATTTGATGAGAAAGTGTTGCTCGAGGAGCTCGATCGGCTGGAGGGTGTCGAAGGTTTCATCTATCGTCACTATGCACTGGGTGGACACGGAGAGAGACAGTACTTCAGTGATGCCAATGCGAAGAAGATCGATGCGATACGACAGGAGATAGAAACGTGGAGAGAGCAGGGCAGTATCGACGAGGATCAATACTTCTTTCTTCTGGCAAGCCTGATCGAGTCGGCGGACAAGGTAGCCAATACCGCATCGGTCTATGGAGCTTACCTCAAACAGTTGAAACGCTCTGCACAGAAAGAGCTCGTGCTGGAAGCTGCAGACTTTGAGAGTATAGGGGAGAAGCACGAAGTCTACCAGGAAGATGCCAACAACCTGATCAGCCGGATCTCTGGAGATATCCTCTATATGGACCCACCCTACAATCAGCGGCAATATGGCGCCAACTACCATATGCTCAATACCATCGCACGATATGATACTTTCGTCCCCAGAGGAAAAACCGGACTGAGAGAGTACGCCCGTTCAGACTATTGCAAAAAAACAGTGGTTCTGGAGCGTTTTGAAGCGTTGGTCAGAGAGGCGGACTTCCGCTATATTTTTCTCAGCTACAACAACGAGGGGCTGATGCAATCCTATGAGGTTGAAGAGATTATGAGTCGATACGGCCGATACCGACTGACTACCACTGAGTATCAGCGCTTCAAAGCCGACAAAACGGAAAATCGCAACCATAAAGCACAAAGTACTATTGAGTATCTCCATATCCTTGAAAAGTAGGGTGCGTCCCACGCACCAATTCGAGATCTGATTTCCATTACCGCCACAATCAGCGAAACTGTCAGATGCCATAAGCTTTCAAATTGATTTCAGAATAAACAAGCGATTTTATCTCCCTTCGCTATAATTTTTTCAAAAACAAAGGCCCTTATTATGAGAATCGATTATTCACGCTCTTTGAGAATCTGGCACTGGCTGAACGCCATTGCCGTCAGTGGATTGCTCTTGACCTTCTTTTTAAGAAAAACTTTCCTGAGTTGGCGGGAGAACAGTGCTGTCATTGTCGACAAACTCTCTTCTTTGGGTGTCGAAGTGACAGCAGAGCAGGCCAAGATTGTCGCCAAGGCAATCCGTGCTCCGATGTGGGAGTGGCATATTATCTTTGGTGTGATGCTGGGATTGTTGCTTCTTTTCAGGATCTGGATCTTTTGGCAGGAAGCGGGTTTTGGCTATGAGGATGAGGGGGAGTCGATCCATATGCAGCTGGTGCATTGGGGATACAGAATCCTCTACTTTATTCTGATCTTTATGGCAGTCAGCGGTGTGCTGCTGAATTGGCACGAAGCCTTTGGCCTCTCCAAAGAGTTGACACATACTATCAAAGAGATCCATGAGTTTGTCGCTTGGACAGTCGTTGTTTTTGTGCCGCTCCATATTGCCGGTGTCTTTATTGCTGAAAACGATGACCAAAGAGGAATTGTATCGCGGATGATTTCAGGCTGAGATTCGCTATAATGCGGATAATTATTTTGAGGAGTTGTTATGGATGTTAAACAATGTAATACACTGGATGAAGCACGAAAAGAGATCGATATGGTCGACGAAGAGATCGTCAAGCTGATCGCAAAACGCAATGACTATATCAAGCAGATCGCACACTTCAAAAACTCTGTCGATGAAGTCAAGGCGGAAGATCGTATCAATGACGTGATCTCCCGAGCCAGAGAACAGGCCATCCCCCTGGGACTCTCTCCCAACCTGATCAATGACCTCTATGTTCGTATGATCGATGCGATGGTGGAGAGTGAAGTGGCGGAGTTCAAGAACGCGAAGAATTATTGATCTGATTCCAAATATGTGGTAGATCTGTTTCACTTCGGTGAAATTGTGAAAAAACCGTCGGAACCTGAGGCTTTAGCCCCGAAGAAAGCAAGGCTGAAGCCATCTATAATTTTGGATTTCTCATTTGTCGATTCTTTCTTATGTAGTGAATGTTGCCGGCTTTTGAGGATCTGCCGAGAATCCTTCTGCAATCTTGCCAAAAATTCTTAAAAAACTCGGTCATTCAGCACCCTCCTGACAATGACTGTCGCTTGTCCAATATCCAGATCACTGTGCCTCATTTGAAGTATTTTCAAAATAGGGCACAGAAGTTTTTCTTCTTTTTGTGTGACATTCATCTGCTTGAGTATCCCTCTTGATTCTCTCAATAGTGTCAAGTCTGCCATTGCAAATCCTTTCTTTGATTGTTTTTCAGCATCGCAATACTTCCTTATGTGTTGAAATGTTTGAGTAAAAACTCAAAAGAAGGGAGGAGGAGATTTTAAAGGAGGTAATGAAATCGCAGAAAAACATTACAAAGTCTCCTCCCTTCGTTTCAGTTTTCACAGACATTTTTTACACTTTTTGTGCACAGTAACAAAGTCGGTACCAGTCAGGAAATCTGATAAATCCCCGACATCGACGCTAACTCTTTTGACACCATTGCACTTGGGGCAGATGCCAAATATCATCGGCTGTTCTTTTGCCAGGGAGTAGTAGGTTCTTTTGTAGCTGTCCTGTATGGTAATGACCAGTTTGCATTCTGTAAAGAAGCTTAGATGCCTGTAGAGCGTATTGAGGGAAACTTTTTTTGGATAGCTTTCTGTCAGCTCCTTTTCGATTTGCGATACTGTCAGGAAAGAGTCCGCATTGAGCAGTATTGCATAGATAGCCTCCCTGGAGTGTGAGTGGTTGACCCTCTTTTCTTTGATGCACTTGTGCAATTTTTCTATACTCATCCAGATATTACCGTTCCTTGACTTTAGATAGTAATCATTTACAAAATAATTCCGACAGGGGAATTATTACAGAGTGAAACTTAAGTATGTATAAAAATGATAATCATTATCATAAATAGCTCTATTTAAGAATCATATCATTAGTATTCTGTAAATCATTATCAAAAAGGAGTATTGCAATGTCAATTTTGGTTATTGGAGGGGATAAGATAAATCCCATTAGAAAAATGTTGCTGGATATGGGTGCGGAATCTATTTTGCACTGGACGGCGAGAAATCAAAGAAAAGGAAGAAAAAAAGGAACACCCATACCGGCCAGGATCAATATGGTCGTGATGCTTGTGAATTTTTTGAATCATAATGCTATGCGGCACTACAGGGCTGAAGCCAAATCAAAAGGAATACCTGTCATTTATGGAGCGAGAAGCATCGAGTGTATCAAGAGTGAATTTGTCAAAGCGGTCAATACATTGAGCAGTGATTCGGAAATCTGCAAAAACTGCAGTGAATACACAAAATGCTATCAAAAGGATCTCTAATGGAAGATTTTTTCATTATTCCTCACAAAAAGATTGATAATGGATGGAATCCTCCCGATAGAT
>JAOZOG010000015.1:11953-19608 GCA_029933395.1 Sulfurovaceae bacterium
TTTTTCATTATTCCTCACAAAAAGATTGATAATGGATGGAATCCTCCCGATAGATGTCTGGAGTTTTTTGTCCTCGAATATTGTGAGGAGATATTGGACATACCTCTATTTGTGATAGAGCAGGCTGCTTATACCGACGAAGGCATAGAGGTGGAGCTGAGAAATCTCGAAGACTGGATGATCGGTGAAGATTGGTATCTTAACCTGTTCAGACTCTCGAACTATGCGCGTGCATCATAGGGGTAGCGTATGACAGCACCATTGGATAATAAAAGATATCGATTTGCCCGAGAGAGGAGGCCGGTTTTGGGTTTTATGCAAACCGTGAAAAGAAACTGTCGACTCGAGCGGACACTGATGAAATGGGCAGATGTCCATGCGAGAGATGACTCGGGGTACACCGCACTCTACTGGGCGATATACCATAACAATATGTACAATATTCGCCTACTGCTCGATTTTGGCTCCACTCTGGATGTCAGCACTTCGCTCAAAGCACCATTCTGGGCGATTGATTGTGGGCATCTGGATATCGTTCGATACTTTCTTGAAAAAGGAATCGACTCTGATATCGAACATCAGGGCAAAACACTGCTCGAGTATGCCAAGAGTATAAAATCCGAAATTATTATCAGGTATCTTCAAGAGCAAAAAAAGGAACAGCATCTATAAAATGATAATGGTTATCACTTTCAAGTGAAAGTAAATAATCTAAAATATAATGCGGCACTATCGAAACGATAAATATTAAAAAAAGAGGTTAAAGATGACAGATAGAAGAAAAACATATCTCACACCCCTGTTGGTGGCTGCAGGTATCAATTGTGCGCAGGCAGACACAATGCCCGGTATTTACAGTATGGGTGGTGCAATGATACTTCCCGAAGGGAAACTGATGGCTGCTTATGGATATATCGGATTTACGAGAGAAAATATGTATGACGGCACACAGGAGAGGCCCAATATGCAGCATCTCGATGCCAGGGCAAATGTAAATATCCTGGCACTGCGCTATGGAATGCACAAGGATTTCGACTTCAGAATACTGCTTCCCTACAAGAGTATCGAGGCGACTGCCCAGCTGGGACCGAACAATGTGGCTATCGACAACAACGGTATTGGCGATATGGTAGTTATGGGGCGATATGTTTTGAAGCATATGGCAGAAGATGACTACCAGCTTTCACTTGGTTTTGGTATCAAGCTGCCGACTGGATCGACAGACAAGGGCTTTAAAGTGGCGCCGCCATTTGCGCAGAATACCAATACACCCCTGCCGACACAGATGGGTACCGGAAGAGAAGAGTATAAGGCGGAGCTGGGGTTCTCGAAAGATTTCGGGAGTATGCGCCTGGATGCGCTGACGATGTACACCTACCGTCCTCTTGCCGAACATGAGTATGATTTTGGCAATGAAATCGCCTACGATATCTCATTGATGGCAGAGGTAACGGATCAGATCAATGTCGGGCTGGAGTACAACGGTAAATACAATACCTCAACGAACATGGGCGATGATACCAATCCGGTACTCAGGGAGAAACTTCCTTTTAAGGCATTTAGCGGAAGTGTCGGGTATATCACGCCGGAGATACAGTATTTGCCTTTTGGTAAGCCAAAGATCCATTTGAGTGTCGGAGTATCTTTTCTTGCGCATTACAATGTCAAAGAGTATCAGCCGCTTGAGAAGCGACGTGTACTTGTGAGATTTGGATACCTGTTTTAATGATATTTGATTATTTAAATGATAATTAATATCATTGTGCTAAAATAACGAAAATTTTCTGGAGGATAGAATGAAGAAATTACTTTTACTGCTCTTTGTGTTGCTGACCTTTTCCTTTGCGGACGGCAAAATGGAAAAGATCGTCATCGCCGGACCTGCTGCCAATGTGTCGCATCCTGTATTCAAAATGATAGAGGACGGTGCGCTCAAAGCATACGCCGACAAAATCGAATTCAAATTGTGGAAAAACCCTGATCAGCTTCGCGCGATGATCATCAACAAAGAGGTAGATTTCGTAGCGATACCTACCAATGTCGCCTCGATTCTGTATAACAAAAAGCAGCCTGTCAAGATGCTGAATGTTTCGGTATGGGGCATTTTGAAAATTCTTGTCAGAGATGAGAAGATCAAGCATCTCGAAGACCTCAAAGGGTCGGAGCTCGTTGTTCCCTGGAGAGGCGATATGCCCGATATTGTCCTGCGGTCCATCATGAAGAAAAAAGGGCTCTCGAAAGAGGATATCAAGCTCATTTATGTCTCCAATCCGATGGATGCGGCACAACAGCTCATTATGAGAAGAGCGGACAATATTCTGCTCCCGGAACCCGCTGCCTCAATGGTGCTTAGAAAAACAAAATCGTTCCCTATCAGCATCGTTGCCCCGACTGTCTTCAGGGGTATCGATCTGCAGAAAGAGTGGGGAGAAGTCTACAAGAGGTCGGCGAAGATTCCCCAGGCAGGTATGGCGGTTGTCGGGGAGATGATAGAGAAAAAAGAGATTGTCAAAAAGTTTGAAGAGGCATATGCTGATGCGATGGAGTGGTACAAGGGGCATCCCAAAGAGGCCGGAGAGCTGGTCGTCAAATATGTAGAGATGTTCAATGTCGATGCGATCTCAGACTCTGCAGGGCAGGTACAGCTCGATGTCAAAAAGGCTGTCGACTCCAGGGATGAGCTGGAGTTTTTCTTTGGTGTGCTTAGAGAGGAGAACCCCAAGATTATCGGAGGGAGTATTCCGGATATCGCATTTTATATCCAGGGTGATACAGATACGACAACAGCAGATGAAAATCTTTCCAGATAGGAGATAGTCGATAGTGAAATACCTCTTGAAAATACTCAAAGACTTCCCTGCCTATCTCTGGAGCGGCTGGGGAGCAGTTGCCAGTATTCTGCTTTTTGTTGCATTGTGGGATGTGGGAAATCAAGTCTATGGTGATTTGATACTCCCTTCACCTCTCGAAACATTCTCTACACTCAAAGTGCTTTTTTCTCAACCCGACTTTATGGAAAATCTGCAAATCACCATACACCGAGCCGTAGTAGGATTTGGTTTTTCACTTCTGGTGGGTACGGTACTGGGCTTGATGGCAGGCTTTTTTGTCACAGCTTCTATCGTGAGTCGCCCTATCGTAACCATATTGATGGGGATGCCGCCGATTGCCTGGATAGTCCTGGCGATGATATGGTTTGGGATGGGTGATATGACGGTTGAGTTCACTGTGGTGGTCAGCTCTCTTCCTATCGTTTTTGTCGGAGCGCTGCAGGGAACACGGACACTTGAGGACAAGTTCGAGGAGATGGCGGATATCTTCAAGGTGCCTCCGGTGATGAAGTTTCTGGATATCTATCTTCCGCATATCTTCTCCTATGTTTTTCCTGCATGGGTATCGGCATTGGGGATGGCATGGAAGATCGTCGTGATGGCGGAGCTTCTGGCTACCAGCGATGGTTTGGGGGCTGCACTTGCTATGGCAAGAAGCCAGCTCGATACTGTGACGGCACTTGCCATTGTGGCGGTGATGGTAGGGATACTGATGGCGATAGAGTATATTTTCCTTGAGCCTGTCAAGAGGGAGGTGGAAAAATGGCGCGATTGAAAGTAGAAAATCTAAACTTCTCTTTTGGGTACGAAACGATTCTGGATCATATCGATTTTGAAGTCAACGAGGGGGAGGTGGTCTCCATCGTGGGTCCCAGCGGTGGAGGAAAAACGACACTGCTGAGACTTTGTGCAGGTTTGCTGGATCGACAGGAGGGCAAGATAGAAAACAGTTTCGAGAGCCAATCTGTCGCTTTTCAGGACCCGCGCCTGCTACCCTGGAAAAATGTCATAGACAATATCGCTTTTGGGCTCAAGGCAATGGGCGTTTCCGCCAATGAAAGAGTAAAAAGGGCTACCGATATTGCCCTGAGATTCGATCTTGAAGAGAGTGATTTTGATAAGTTCCCCAAAGAGCTTAGCGGTGGGATGAGTCAAAGGGTATCATTTGCCAGGGCGTTGGTCACCAAACCCAAACTACTCTTTCTGGATGAACCTTTCTCTGCACTGGATATCGGCCTCAAAAGAGAGTTGCAAAACCATGTCGTTGAGTTGATCGAAAAAAAGGAGATCACCATCTTTTTTATCACCCATGACATTATGGAGGCGATCCGGCTCAGTGACAAAATTCTCCTGCTGGCTCCCGATCCCGGAAGAGTAGTGAAAACATTCGAATTTGATATGCCACAATCCCAAAGAGATGATGAGTATGTCTATAATCAGACAGCGAATCTGCTTGGCGACAGAGAGATCATAGAGACATTTGAACTGGAGTTTAAATAATGGCAGCGACAAAACATTACGAATCCTATCCTGAAGGCGATTTCCCCATTTATCTGGCATACGGTTTCCGTCCGGCATTTCTGCTTATGGCTCCCTATATGGTGCTCTCCATCGTGTTATGGGGACTTTACTACAGTGGCTACATCACCCTGCCGTTCATCGGCGATACTCTCTCCTGGCATATCTATGAGATGCTTTTTGGGGTGGGCTTTCTTGGAATGGCTGCTTTTATTTTCACAGGGGCTCCTGAACTCTATCCCGGTACGGTACCTATCGTCGGTAAAACATTGAAAAATATTATGCTGCTCTGGATTGCAGGCAGGGCGGCATTCTGGCTGATGGATATCATCACGCCATATCCTGCCGCAGTGATCAATGTGGTCCTCTTTGCGTGGTTGACTCTGCTGGTAGTCAAGCCGATATTCAAAGATCCGGCAAAAAGACATGTAAGTATCGCATATGGATTTGTTGCCGTTCAGCTTGCGCAGATCTGGTTTTACCTCTCTGTGCTTGGCTTTGCCGATACACCGGCTCTGGCTATACTCAAAATAAGTCTGGGTATTTTTTTGGTGTTGATACTGCTCTCCATCAGAAGGGTCAATATCGAGGCGGTCAATGAGATCATTGAGCTTGAGGGGAAGAGTGAGGAGATCTTTTTTGCAAGGCCTCCGGCATACAATCTGACGATGTTTATGATCGCTCTCTTTACAACACTGGAGTTTTTTTATCCGGACAACCGTGTAGTGGGCTGGATCGCTTTGGCTGCGGGAGCAGCCAGTCTTGGAATCCTGAATGATTTTATCGCCTATGACGAAGAGAATATTCTAGGAAAGAGATTGATTCGTGCTTTGATCACCGTACCGGTGCTGATCTCTATCGGATATGGTTTGATAGGCTGGAATTATCTCTCAGGACTTCACTATAACAATGGAGATTTTCTGCATGTTCTTACCAGCGGCGCCTGGACACTCTCCTTCTATCTTGTGATGATCGTCGTTACGATCGTTCATACAGGAAGAGATATCTCCCGGGAGAGAAGTAGCTGGGTTTGTCTGAGTATCTTCCTGATTTTAGTGGCAACAGGACTCAGGACGGCAGTCGCATTCTATCCGGAATATTCAAGCTCACTCTATATGGGTTCGGTCATCGTTTGGAGTTTGCCGTTTGTGATCTATATTGTCATCTATTTCAAATGGCTTTTGACTCCAAGAGTAGATGGATTGCCGGGGTAGAGAAGAGAGCTTCCCCTGGAGGTCTAAAATTTATAATTGACGATCAACCTCACATTTTCGATTCTTACATCTTCATTGTTCATCGGCAGTTCTGTCGCATCCTGGTAGATGTATTGGAGACGCACGATCGTATTGCCGAATGTTTTGCCGACTCCTGCCGCAAAGGTCTTGTGAAACTCCATAGGGTGGTGCTGGATCTTGAAGCCGTCGTTCATAATGGCAAAGACTCTTTTGCCGAAATAGGCCACCGCTCCAAAATGGTAACTATCGTAATGGGAGTGCAACTCGATAGCTGTCGTCAGATAGTCGTTTTGTGCATTTTTGGTAAAGGGGTTGGTGTTTTCTTCGTCGATTGAAATATATTTGGTGACCGAGCTGAGTTTGATCCTGAAATTCTCTATCTTCGTTTTGTAATCGATCCTGAAGTCACTCTGGTAGACATTGAAATCTTCATAATCTGTATAGTATTGTGTAAAGTTGGCAGAGATTTTCTTGTTGAGGTGGTAGGTCAGGCCGGCTCCATAGGCAGCGCCGCCATCGGTAATAGCGATGTTGTCATTGAGGACGTTGATGTAGTTAGCGTTGGCTGTAAATGTATCGTTGAAACGATAGGCGTATCGGAGAAAGAGCTTATCTGTCCTCAGGTCCTCGTCCAGCGGTGGCTGAATCGTATCTGTGTGGCCCTTTTCGTAGGCAAAACGGTATTCTGATGCATCGATGTGGACATCGGCTCCGATACCGATGATCCTGCCGTCGGTTTTCTGTTTGGAATTGGTGAATGTTTTGTTTTCGATATAAAGTTGTGCGCTGGAGTGTACTGTCTGAAACTCTACGGCTTCTATCGATAAGGGTAGGAGTGCAAGCAGTCCTATTCTCTTCAAGATCATTTCTGATTCCTTTATTTGTTAAAATTCAAACTGCTCTTTTTTGAATGCTATGAACTCCGAGGCGACTGCCTCATTTTCGAGACCCAGTTTTTTGAGTACTTTCGGATTGACGAGATACCAACCCAGGGTGACATCGACCCTGTCGTCTTTTTGCAGTTTGAAGTTGTACTTGACACTGCGTTTTTCATTTGCCTTGATCATTGTATCTCTGAGTGTCGTTGATGCCTTCCAGGGCATGGCCGGTTTTCCCTCGTGGCCGATCACTCTGATGAACTGTTTATTGTCAAGCTTGATCTCTTTGCTGTCCCTGATGACACTTACTTTCAGTACCGCAGCTCTGAGCGGATGCAGCAGGAGGGCATGAGAGGTGCGGTTGTCTATGTTGATGACAAAATCATCGATCTCCCTGAGAATAGAGATATCGATATAGTGTGTCAGCATTTCAGAGTGATAGTGGCTTCCGGCAAATCCGTGAAAGGCGTGCGTTTCTCTCTTTGTCATATCCGAGACACTTCCTTTGACTTTGGGCATATGACAGCTTACGCAGTTGGCGCCGTCCATCTCATTGGCGATGTTGGTGGAGCAGACATTGAGCCCATGTTTGTTTCGCTTGTGGGAGTGGCAGCCGATGCAGACATTGCCGTTTTTCATCAGCGCATTCCCTTCGGTGGAGATCGCGTGAAAAGGAGACTGGATATGCTCCCCGCGTGTGCCGTTGTACTTTTTCTCTACTGGAGAGATGATGTTGGTATTGGATTTTTTGTGCTTTTCGATACGTTCGATCCGGTGACAGTAGGCGCAGGCGATCCCATCGTTGTGGGTAGGATTTGTCGCATCCGGTAGTGCTTTCTCACCTTTGGTCAACATTTTGTTGAGATTGTCGGCCGCAGGGGTATGGCATTTCCCGCATCCGTAACACTGCTGCTTTTTATTCTGGGGATGCTTGTCCCATATGGCTTTGTGGATGGGGTCCTTCTGCGGGATGGAGTGGATATGCATAGAGCCTGAAAACTCATCATAAATCTGGCTGTGGCAGGCTTTGCACTCCTTGTTGGATGCAAAGTGGTGCGCCGTGTCATTTGCTGTCAATGTCGACAATATCAATAGGATCAATTTGATGTAATTCATGGTTCCCTCTTCCTCTTAGTAGAGACCACATTATAACAAATATAAAGTTAAATAATAAAAATAATTAGTAAATGTGA
>JAOZOG010000517.1 GCA_029933395.1 Sulfurovaceae bacterium
GTGTCGTCAAGATCAAAACCATGGCGGCCTACGGCATCGTCTTCAACATCATCGGTATCATCCTTATCGTTGCCATTGCCAACCTCTTCTGGATCAAAGTGATCTGATGAAACCGAATTTGAAAGAGTTGCTGCTGGCATCCTTTACCCATGAAAAATATGACCCGCTCCACACCAGGACCGTGATACTCAATGCCATGCTTTTCATCGGTCTGGCCATCAATCTCTTTTTTATGTTTTACAACTTCTTTTTCAGTCATATCTATCTGCTTTTTGTCAGCAATCTTTCTATTGTTCTCTCTTTTGGGTATGCCCTCTATCTGCTTAGAGAAAAAAATGACCATATACGTGCCGGATATATCGGATCATTTTTTCTCTTTATTGTCTTTGTCGCTACGGTGATCACGCAGAAGGGAGAGAACTATACACTTATATGGACCTACTTCTTCGCACCATTCGTCATCATCACCCTGGGAGCAGCAAAAGGTCTGCGCATTGCACTTGTGTTCATTGCCGTCATTCTTTTACTGGGCTATATGGGTATGGGAGAATGGCAGAACGGTGCATGGAACAGTGCCAGTTATCTGCGATTCGTTTTTGCCCATATTCTGATGCTCTACATCATGTATGCTGTGCAGAACAACAATGAACAGGCCAACAGAAAGATCGAAGCACTACGGAAGATCGAGAAAGAACAGCTCCTGATGCTTCAGAAACTCTCCACCACAGATGCGCTGACCTCTATGTACAACAGACGCTACTTTGAAGAAATATTTCCTAAACTGCTCGGCATCGCGGATGAAGAGAACAGGCTGCTGGCTTTCTTCACACTGGATATGGATAATTTCAAACAGTACAATGATACCTATGGCCATCAACGGGGCGACTGGGCTCTCATTCAGATCGCCGAACTGCTGCGATCCTGCTTCGGTCAGGAGGGTGACCATACATTCCGTATAGGGGGAGAAGAGTTCGCAGGGATCATCATGGGAGAACGTGTGGCACAGATCAAGGAGCGTATCGACAGATTCCCTTTGTATCTGGAGAATAAACAGATCGAACATGCAGGCAGTGATGTCAAACCGGTATTGACCTGCTCCATAGGGGCCTATATTGTCAGTGATGGCAACCTTGACCATCACAATATCTATTCACGTGCGGACGCTGCACTCTACAGAGCGAAAGCGGCAGGACGCAACCAGGTCATCTACGTCTAGCTACTCTTTGAACAGGATCGTGAAACAGGCACCGTCATTCACATTCTTCACCATGAGCTCTGCACCGTATTTCTCGGCGATCTGCATACTCATGTAAAGTCCTATACCCGTACCTTTGCCCTCAGCCTTGGTCGTAACATTGGCTTTGAAGATATCGGGGATGACCTCGTCTGGAATACCTCCGGCATTGTCCTCTATCTCTATCCTCCTGCCCTCTTCATCGTCGA
>JAOZOG010000518.1 GCA_029933395.1 Sulfurovaceae bacterium
GTACCTTCCCAGATACCATGCTTGGTGCAGTATCCGTGTGCGACGAGGTTCAGTTTCTTCCCTGTAGGGATGATTGTGAAAGTCGTTGTGTTGTGCGCTTTTGTGTTGCCGAGTGTTCCGGGGATATAGGTTGCCTGCGCAAGCTTGGTATCGCCGTTGAAGAGTGTGACAGACTCGATATAGTGATCGAAATCATCCGGATGTGTATACTCGTTACCCATTTTGACAGTCACTTCGAATGGCTCGCCTGCTTTGGCAGTGTCGGCGCAGTGAATGAAAGGGGAGTGTCTATCGATAAGGTCCTTTTTGGCTTCTCTGTCGATCTCTGAAATATCCTGGTATTTGTTAATTTTTGGCATGTTGTATCCTTTTTCGTTTTGATTTGTAGGAGGATTGTATCATGCAATAGTTAACAAGAGAGTGGACTTTGGCTAAATAGGATAAAATTTATCCTATTTGTGAAGATTCGCTACAAAATGTAATTGTAGAGACAAGGCATGCCTTGTCTCTACGAGGCAAATCGGATACTATGCAGTCGCTTCTGCATAAATATGTTTCGCCTTCTGGACGTGGAAGTTGAGGCCGATCTCCTGCTCTGTACATCCAAGAGCCAGCGCGACCATCTGTGGCATATGGAGAACCGGCAGTTCGACATCACGGCCCATCACTTTGCCGACATCGTCCTGATAGGTATCCATTTTCAAATGGCAGAGCGGGCAGGGTGTGACCATCATATCGGCATTGTTGTCGATCGCATCCAGCAATGCATTGCCGGCCAGTACCTCTGAAGTATGGTTGGCCTGAAGCTCTACGTGGAAACCGCAGCACTTGTTTTTGTGGCTGTAGTCTACAGGATGGCCCTCGAGGGCATCGATCAGGTCATCGAGTGACGTAGGGTTGTAAGGATTCTCGCCGCCGTTGCTTGCATTTTGGAGCTCAGATGGTCGAATATTGTGACAGCCATAGAATGGTGCGATATTCAGATGGCTGAGTGGTACGACGACTTTGTCTTTGATCTTATCCAGTCCATACTCTTCGATCAGGGTATAGAGGAAGTGTTTGACTTCGGATGTGCCTTTGTACTCCAGCCCGACTTCTGCAAGCTTTTCGTTGACTCTCGCTTTGAGTTCGGGATCGGTATCGAGTGCATGCTTGGTCATCGCGGAGTTGAGCTGACATGTATTGCAGATCGTGATCATTGTCATGCCCAGCTTCTCGGCATAGCAGATATTTCTGGCGTTGAGTACGTGTGCCAGGAACTCGTCAAAATCCTGAAGGTGGCTTGCACCGCAGCAGCTTGCCTCTTCGAGAATAGTGATCTCTATTCCCAGTTTCTTTGCTACAGCGAGTGTAGAGGAGAGTAGCTCAGGTGTCGATTGTTTGGCTGTACAGCCTGTAAACAGTGCATATTTTAATTGGCTCATTGTCTCTCCTTATATCTT
>JAOZOG010000016.1:0-15195 GCA_029933395.1 Sulfurovaceae bacterium
CAGGAATTATTGGGACACAAAAGTGTGGAAACTACAATGATTTATACTCATGTGGTAGCGGAAATGAATAAGGGAAGAGTTGTTAGTCCTCTGGATATGTAAAACTGCCACTTCTGGGCAATAATCCTAACTGTTAAATTCAGAGATGCCCCAAATCTTATCTTCATTGGGGCTGTGATAAATTTATAGCCGGCACCAACTTCCGGAGTGGTAAAAGGCCAGCTCAAGTAGCACCTAATGAGTGCGCCGGCAATTGCATCGTTCTTTTCTGCTACCGAGCGGATATCGGTCTGTTCCGGTATTTGACCCGGTTCTTCTCTCTGTCTATCTTGAAGAGAAAATCTCCCCACTCCAATGTATCGTTTTTGTCAGAAGAAGTCTTCATATTTTTCATGAGTGTCTCCTCGTCTCTCTCTTTGTAGCGAAAGCTTCCAAAAAGTTCATTGGTGTCGAGGTCGTGGGTCTCTGCGATATCGTAGGCGGATTCGGGGAGGATGGCGGGGACCCAGCCTTTTTCTATCGCCTGGTTCTCTTTGGCGGTCTCTCTGTCCGTATATTTGTTGACCTGCACATCTGAAAAGTAGCTCGTCAAGAAGAGGTAGACTGCCAGGAAGAAGAGCAGAATGGCTCCGATGATCTTTTTCATGCTGTTTGACCACCTTTTGAGATCTCCTGTGCCAGCATCGTTGCGGCAACGACGATGGGGTACATCGGGGGTGAGGCGGTGAGTTTGGGTTGTGTGGAGACCTGCATCGTCATGACCTGATAGACAGTCATTTCGTTCTCTATCATCAGGCCTATCATATTGATCATCTCTCCCGACTCTTTCCCGCCGATGATCTGACCACCGACGATCTGCCCGCCGTTGCGCATCGCGATAAGCTTGACATACTGCTTTCGAGCACCCGGCATATTTGCAGGGTGTCGGTTGCTTCCTTCGAATGCACTCTGTACGACATCGGCATTGCCGTTGATCGCCTCGGTATAGGTCACGCCGGCAGAGGAGAAGGCGACATCGCCGACGACTGTCGAGAAGATGGCGATCGTACCGCTGAAGTGTTTGAGGTACTTGATACCGTAGAGTGAGCTGCCGGCGATCCTCCCCTCCGCAGAAGAGGTGGAGGCGAGCATAATCTTGGACTGCTCTTTGGTGATGAAGTGGCGCCGCATTGCGCAGTCTCCTACCGCGAAGATATCATGGTTTTCTGTACGCATATACTCATCGACCCAGATCCCGCCATAGTGGCCAAATTTCATCCGGGCATCTTCTGCCAACTCTGTGTTTGCTTTGTATCCTGTCGCCAATACGACCGCTTCGGTTTCCACCGTTTTGCCGCTCTTGAGCTGGACACCGGTTACGTGGCCATCCTCATCTATGATGCGCGTGACTCTGTCTTCGCCTATATAGCTGACACCCGCATCAAGCATGATCTTTTCGGCCCGGATGGAGATCTCTGGATCGAAAGAGTTTTTGAGGATATGCCTGCTCCCTCCGATGACGGTGACATCTTTGCCGCTCTCGGCAAACTCCATCGCCATCTCTATGCCGATGAAGCCTGTACCTACCACGACAATGCGTTTTTTCCCTTTGAGATACGCCTGCATTTTGTCTACGTATGCGACATTTTTGGGAACGGTGAAGACCCCCTCTATCTTGAGACTATGCTCCAGAGATGGGTGAACGAAAGGGTTGGAGCCGGTAGCCAGGACCAGCTTGTCGAAGTGGATCTCGCGATCGTCCATCCGGGCTGTTTTCTCCTCCGGGTTTATGCTGTTGACCCTGCCTACGAGTGTTTTGATCCCGTAGGTTTTGGCCGGGCCGCAGGAGACGAGGTTGTTCTCAGTACTTCCCAGTGTATCCGAGAAGACATAGGGGATCGCACAGGGGACCATCTGGTGTTCGAACTCTCTGACGACGACGACCTCTTTGTCGGGGAAATTCATCTTGGCTGTCATCGCACAGACGCTTCCCGCCGGACCGCCCCCGATGATCAAAACGTCGCATTGTAATTTTTCCATTTTATTCCTTGTTAGTGTTCAAATTAGAGTATGGATTTCAATCCATAAAAATAGCTCTGGATCTGCAAAACCGCTTCGCTTGAGAGTTTTTCCAGAAATGACTGCAGCTTATCCTTCTCTTTCCAGCGCGGCTTCTCCACTTTGGCAAGTTTCTGGAGCGCCTTCTTGGCATCGGATTTGACACCGATCGCATCGATCAGCCCCACGCCCAGTGCCCTCTGCGCCAAAAAGATATGCGCATCGGCATAGGCTTTGGAGTTGTTGAGGTCGAGTCCTCTGGCCGTTGCGACATCTTTGACGAAGAGATCATAGGTATCTTTGGTGAGTCTCTCCAGTTCCGCACGCTCTTCCGTGGTCCATTTTCGCATCGGTGTGCCGGCCTGCTTGTAGGTTCCCTCTTTGACAAGCTGTGGCTTGATACCGATTTTATCCATCAACTCTTTGACATTGGCACTCTCCATAATGACACCGATCGAACCGATGATAGCGCCCGGATTGGCGATGATCTGATTTGCATAGATCGAGCCGTAGTAGCTTCCGCTGGCCATGATGCCTGCCGCGTAGGCGATAACCGGTTTCTTCTCTTTGAGTGCTTTGATGGCATAAGAGATTTCGATAGAGGGCGGAACAGAACCACCGGGTGAGTTGACGGTAAAGAGGACACCCTTGATCTTGCTGTCTTTCTGCGCTGTCTCGATCTCTTTGACGACCGTATCACTGTCGATGATGGGGCCGGTCAATTTGATCTCCTGCAGATTGGCCGGATGGGTTGGGGCCTCTTCGGGCATCAGTACGATGAGTACGATCAGCAGGAAGAGCATCCCCAAAAAGTGTTTGCCGATCCACTGCAGGATTTTTCCAATTGTGTTAAACATTAGTTCAATTCTCCTTGTTTCCGGGAGGTTTTATAGTAACCATAAAATGATGGCGCCATTATACACTATATTCTATTGTTAGCTTTTCTCAATTAATAAAAAGCATCAAAAGTGTATGATTAAATATCAGATGGAGGGGATTGTGGATAAAACAGCAGTGATAGAGACAATAATGAAGGATTTTGCCAGACGTACCTGCCTCAATGGAGGGGAGTGCCAGCCTGTACGGTACCTGTGGACGGATGCCTTTGCCGTATGCAATTTCATTGACCTTTTTCAGAAAATGGGCGACCCTTACTATAAAGAAGAGGCAATCATACTGGTCGATCAAGTGCATCATATACTGGGCAGACACCGGGATGATGACGAACGCAGCGGTTGGATCAGTGGACTCGATGAGGAGGAGGGCGAAAAGCATCCCACCATAGGCGGGCTCAGGATCGGTAAAAAACAGAATGAACGCAAAAAGGATGAACCCTATGATGAGCGTGCAGAGTGGGAGCAGGATGGTCAATACTATCACTATCTGACCAAATGGATGCATGCGCTCGATCTTGTATCGGAAGTCACCGGTGATCGCAAATACAGACGATGGGCACTGGAGCTTGCCCATACTGCCTATGAGAAATTTACCTATGAGACCCCTGCCAACAGCAAGCGTATGTACTGGAAGATGAGTATCGACCTGAGCTATCCTCTGGTGCCTTCGATGGGTCAGCATGATGCACTGGATGGATATATCACCTCTCTTGAGCTTGATTGGAGTGCTTCGCGTGACAGAAATCTGCCCGAAGCGCTGCGGCTCGAAACGCCCCTGGCCGGATTGCGGCTGATGGCACAATCTATCAATTGGGAGAGTGACGATCCGCTGGGTATCGGCGGAGTATTGAGTGATGCTTCTGTCCTGACGCAGCTGATCGTGGAGAGCCGGGAGAGCGAGCTGTCGAATATGCTCTTCAAAATGCTCTATTATGCCCTGAAGGGGATCAAGGCTTTTATGCAGACAGAGACACTGCAGTATCCGGCAGAGTACAGACTGGCATTTCGTGAATTTGGCTTGAGTATCGGTCTGCATGGAGTCGCGAAGATACAGGAGCTGATCAGCCGGCATACAGGATATTTTGAAGAGCCGGCCCACTTGCAAAAGCTTCTCGAAGAGCTGGAGGCGTATCATCCTCTCTGCGACTATATTGAAAAGTTCTGGATGGATGAAGGCAATCAGCGAAGCCCTACGTGGATAGAGCATCTGGATATCAACGCAGTGATGCTGGCTACCAGTCTCGATCCGGATGGGTATCTGCATGTACCGGGATTTCGGGAGTAGAATTGCCGAAGGGCAGCTAGATGAGCTGCTCTCCTTTTATATAGAGCTGTGACACTTTATCTGTATGTAGAATCGTCCAGAGTGCGATCTCATCCTCCTGTTTCGGGTCTTCCGGCAGTTGGATCAGTGCGAAATCTGCTTTGTATCCTTCCCGTATCGTTCCGGCGTTGAGTTTAAGTATTTTTGCCGCGTCCCGGGTGACGGCATTTATCAGTTGTCTGGAGAGTTTGCTGATTTCCAGATCGCCATGCATCATCAGTGCTGCCCGCAATTCATCGAATAGATTGAGTGAATTATTGGAGCTCAGTCCATCCGTTGCAACTGTGAAAGGGATGTCGAGCTTGTCGAGCTTTTCGATCGCCAACCTGCCGCAGCCCAGATAGCGGTTGGATCTGGGGCAGTGGGCGATGGTGTGGTTTTCCTCGGCGATTTTTTTCAACTCTTTTTCTCCAGCCTGGACACAATGGGTAAAGTGCGTTGGGTGTCCGTCAAATTCGGCGAGATACTCATCGATGGTCGTTAATGCCCGACTCTGGTCGAAAAAGTTTTCAAAAAAGCTTTTAAAATCACCTTTGGAGTGGTCAAGCCACTGCCGTTCCGCTTCACTCTCCAAAAAATGTGCGCTGATCAGCAAGTCATTCTCTTTGGCAAAGGTGACTGCCTTTTTGCGAATGGACGGATGGACAGAGTAGGGGGAGTGGATCGCGACAGCGGGTATGACGTTGTGGCCGGCATAGTGTGTTGACGATTCGTAACGGTGAAGAAATTCACTGTATAGTGTATCGAGTTTTTGCGGATTGTGTCCGATCAGTTCATTGAAATAGACTACCCGCTGCGGTGTTTCGACACAGGCATCCAGATCCAATCCCATACTGCTGATCGCACCGAAGGTGGTGATGCCGCTCTCCAGCATCTCCCTGCATGCTTCGAGCATAATCTCGGTCGTGCAGATACTTGAGAGATGATTTCTGTCTTCGATAACTGAGTATAGCCAAGTGATGAAGTCACCATATTTCAGTGTTGTCCTGTTGGTTGAAAACTCAAGATGTACGTGTGTGTTGGTAAATCCCGGGTAGAGTACGCTGTGTGGCAGTTGCTTCATCAACTGAGCTTCGGGGTACTGCTCTATGATGTCCTGGTAGCGACCTACTGCTATGATCTTCTCTTCAAAAGCAACCGCATACTCCTTGAGATATTCACCATCGATATAGATATACTCCGCCGTGATAATCTTCAACTCGAACTCCTTTTTCAGGCTCTTTAGAGGTGCCCTTGGATAAAATATTACCCAAATTTATTAAAGAGGTAGAAATATGAAAATAGTCGTCATCCAGGGTCCCAATCTCAATATGCTCGGAATCAGAGACCAAAATATCTATGGGCCCATGAAACTTGAAGATATTCATTCACAGATGAAGGGCTTTGCAGACAAGAACCAGATCGATATCGAGTTTTTCCAGAGCAATCTCGAAGGCGAGATCGTCGACCGTATCCAGGAGTGTATTGGGGATGCTGACGGGATCATTATCAATCCGGCAGCCTATACGCACACCTCTATTGCGATTCGTGATGCCCTGAGTGCTGTTCAGCTGCCGGCGATCGAGGTCCATCTCTCCAATATTCATCAGAGAGAAGAGTTTAGGCACACATCTCTGACTGCCCCGGTGTGTGCCGGGCAGATCGTAGGAATGGGACCGTTTGGCTACCATCTGGCGATGGTCGGTATGACACAGATCCTCAATGAAGTCAAGGCGATGAAGCAGGCGCAGCAAGCCCAGCAGCAGATGCAAAACCAGGCAAAGCAGTAGAAGCGTACAGGCTTTTTCCATAAGGACGGCAGAGAGACTCTGCCAGCTCTCTTCTCCCGCTTCCGCTTTTTGATCACTCAATCAAGGAATACCGTGAACTATATCCTCAAAGATGAAAATGCTATCTATTATGAATGTGGCTACAGCAGTGATAATGCACTCTATCTCAAGTGCGGTTCGGAAGCCTTTTTCATCACGGACAGCCGGTATACCGTCGAAGCTGAAGAGAAGGTCAGGGGAGCGAGTGTCGTCACGGCTGCCAACCTCATCGCGGCTGCAAGAAAGATACTGAAAAAAGAGAAGATCAAAAAACTCTCCTTCGACCCCAAAGAGTGGAGCGTACAGGCATTTGAGGCCCTCTCGGCAAAACGTGATATTCACTTCCGAAAAATACCGGACCTCTCACATAAAAAGCGGATCATCAAACGGGACGACGAGTTGAAGATCATTGCAGAAGCGGCCAGGCTCGGTAGAAAAGCATTTAAAGCACTGGAGAAAGAGATCAGTAGAAACGGTTTTGGAGAGGATGAGTTCCGACTCACCTATATGGCCAAATCGATTTTGGGTAACTATGGAGCGTACGATCTCAGTTTTGACCCCATCGTGGCGATCGGTGCCAATGCAGCCAAGCCTCATGCGCTTCCTACCTCAAAAAAGCTAAAAAAGGGCGACCTGCTTCTGGTAGATGCGGGATTGAAATACAAACGTTACTGTTCGGATCGTACGCGGACAGTCTACGCCGAAAAGAACTTTCATTTCACGACAGAGCAGCACTTCAAAAGCCGCAAGATTCAAAAAGCCTACGACACCGTTCTCAAAGCACACGACCGCGCCATCGCAAAAGCCCGATCCGGCATGAAAGCGAAAGAGATCGATGCCTTGGCGAGAAATGTCATCGAGAAGGCGGGATTTGGTAAATACTTCATACATTCAACCGGACACGGCGTAGGCCTCGATATCCACGAAATGCCCTATATCTCCAAGCGGTCCAAAACAGTCATCGAGGATGGAATGGTCTATACGATCGAACCGGGTATCTATATTCCCGGTCACTTCGGAATACGGATCGAAGATATGGTCACGATGGTATCGGGAAGGGCGGTGGTACTTTGATCAAAAAGAGACTCGGAGACGATCGCCATACCTTGATCACCACGGAGCACTATCCTTATCACCTGCAAGTGAGCGGAGGGAAAAAGACTGCCGGCAGCCACAAGGCACTAATCGGCGTCGGCGGCAATATCGGAGATACACCCAGGCGCTTCGAGCATCTCTATTGGCTTCTGAAGCGCTCCAGGATGGTCACACTGGTCGAAACAGCACCTATCTATCGCAATCCCCCTTTTGGATATCTGGATCAGGCCGATTTCTACAATACGCTTATCCTGCTGCAAACTTCTCTGACTCCCAGACAGCTCCTGCACTATCTGCTGCGAGTCGAGAGGCATTTCGGAAGAAAACGAAAGATCAAGGATGGCCCAAGAACGCTGGATCTTGACATTATCTTTTATGACGATATCGGGATCGATACGGAGAGATTGAAGATACCTCATCCCGAATGGATGCACCGAAACTCGGTCCTGATACCGCTGAAGTATATGAAAGGCAGAAGATGATAAACGTAACGCTCGCAGCACCGACACCCAGGGAAGCCTACGAACTGGCCAGGGAGAAGTATGGAGAGGATTTTGTCCTGGTCTCTGCCAAGCAGATTCGCTACGAGGAGGAGGGAGGGGTCTTCTCCGAAATTACCATTTCAGTCTCCAAAGAGCGTTTTTTACAGCTTGATATGACAGAAGAAGATGAGAGTGATACTGAGCCCGAAGAGGGATTGATGGAGGAGCTCTCCCTGCTGCGAGAGCAGATCGCGATGATGAAAGGTGACCTGCTCAGCCGGGAGGCTTCAGAGGAGACGCTGATAGAGAGAGTCAAGACACTTTTCAACGAGAAGGGTATCGCATTGGAGTGGCTCGACAGTGTGCTCGAGCCGCTGATCGGATCGACAGTGGCAGAAGATGAGAAGCTTCTCGTGGCTTATCTGCTCGAAGAGATCGACGAGACACTTCAGGTCAGGAAAGAGGAGATCGTCGGTCAAAAAGTGATGATGTTCGTCGGTCCTACCGGAGTAGGGAAGACCACCACCATCGCCAAGCTGGCGGCACGCTATGCCTATATGATGGAGAAACCCTACCGTGTGGCGCTTATCAATCTCGACAGTTACAAAGTCGGTGCCTTTGAGCAGCTGGCGCACTTCGCCGACATCATGCAGCTCAAGTATCTCACGGCTGCCAGTGTGGGAGAGTTCAGAGAGGTCTTCGCCGAGTTGAGTGACTACGATATCGTCCTTATCGATACTGCGGGAATGTCCCCGTATGATACGGAGAAGCTCGTCAAAACTGTCGAATATCTCAGTTCGGATACCTCGCAGACGATCGAAGTGAGCCTGCTGATCGCTGCGACGGTCAAATATGAAGATATCAAAGATATTCACGAGACTTTCTCGTTTCTCAATCTCGACAGTATCATCCTCAGTAAATTTGACGAGACCAAACACCTTGGAACCGTCTTGAGTTATCTGCTCCTCCACCCCGTACCGCTGAGCTATTTCAGTATCGGGCAGGAGGTGCCCGATGATCTGGTCGTCGCGGACAAGGAGTATCTCCTGCAGCGTTTTATCGGAGATCTTGATGCCTGAAGTACAGGCGAGGCGACTGGTGGAGATGATGCGTGAGAGGCCGCCATCGACGACTCTGGAAGTCTGCCTCCCGCCTCTGAGCATCAAAAAAAGTACTCTGGAGAAGCTTGAGGAGGGTGATCTGCTGCTGCTGCCGATCGAAAAGATGGAAGTGCTGCTTCTCGGTGGGAACCGACAGGAAGTTGTCGCAAGAGCGCTGTATGGTCTGCAGGATGAGACCCCTTCAGTATTGATCCTCCCGGAAGAGAAAAGTGGCCCCAATCCGATTGATACTAAAAAATATAATAAATTGAAGATTGTTGTTGGAAGTGTTGAACAGAAGAGGATAGAGGAGGGGAAAATCCTTCCTCTGCAGCGCATAGAGATGCAGGACGCGGCACTCTACAGGGACGACAGATTGATCGCTTATGCACGGTTGCAGCATCATCATAGGCAGCTTGCATTGCATATCGAAGAGGTGAAGTAGTGGCAAACAGAGTTTTGGTCGGCTTGAGCGGCGGTGTTGATTCGACGGTGACGGCGATCCTCCTCCAAAAAGAGGGGTACGAGGTCGAAGGCGTCTATATGAAGCTCCACGACAAAGAGGGCTACCACGAAGCCAATTTCGCCAGAGCCAAACGTGTCGCTGACTATCTGGGTATCAGGATTCATTTCCTTGATCTAGGAGAGGATTTCAAGCGGGAAGTCTACGACTATTTCGTCGAGAGCTACAAAGAGGGCCTGACCCCTAATCCCTGCGTCATGTGCAACCGCACGATCAAGTTCGGAAAACTGGTCGATTTCGCTGATGAGATTGGCGCTGATCTGGTCTCGACCGGGCACTATGTCAAATGTGACGGAAACTTCATCTATATGGCCAGAGACAAGAGCAAAGATCAGAGCTACTTCCTCTGCGAGATCAAAAAAGAGGTGCTCCCCAGACTGATCTTTCCTCTGGGCGAATGGCTCAAAGAAGACGTCAAAGCCTTCGCCGCCGATATCCCCGTACTGCAGGATATCGCTGTCCAGAAAGAGAGCTCCGAAATCTGTTTCGTGGAGAATGACTACACCGAGATCCTCGAAAAGCATATGGATATCGACCTCGAAGGCGAAACGGTCGATACCGAAGGCAATGTCGTCGGCAACCATAAGGGCTATATGCACTACACCATCGGAAAGCGGAGAGGCTTCTTCGTCAACGGCGCCCACGATCCCCACTACGTCATCGGTATCAAACCCGAAGCAAACCAGATCGTCGTAGGTACACGCGAAAAACTTGAAGAGACTGCGTTTGAAGTCAAGCAGATCAATCTTTTTGAACCATTAAACAATTTTCACTGTGACGTCAAAGTCCGCTACCGTACGACCGCCATCCCTGCTGCGGTGAAAATCGAGGGGGATAGAGGGAGTGTCAGGCTGGAAAGACCGGTTTTCGGGCTGGCCAAAGGCCAAATTGCCGCTTTTTATGACGGAGAGAGACTGCTTGGGGGCGGGGTGATCTGTTGAGGGTGATTTGTCACTTTTTGCTTACGTAGCGCGCAAGACTACCCAAAAAGTTATCAAATTAATTAATATCAATCATAGAAACTGAATCCAACCCCCTTTATGGTAAAATACCCAAATTTATTCTACGGTACGGCGGTCTATGGCATCACGGGAAATTACTTATAATAACAATCGTTTCGAACTCAGTTATGAGCTTGTCAATCCATCACAAAAAGAGGTCTTACTTGTCCTGCATGGATGGGGAAGCAACAAAGAGATCATGATGCAGGCATTTGCCGGGACCTTGCCTGGGTACAGGCATCTCTATCTCGATATGCCGGGATTTGGAAAAAGCAGTAACGATGTGGTATTGCAAACCGGAGACTATGCCCAGATCGTGAGGCTCTTTCTGGATTCGATGGGTATCGAAGCGAAGATCGTGATGGGGCACTCTTTTGGGGGGAAGGTGGCGACGCTGTTGAATCCTCCCTGCTTGGTGCTGCTCTCCTCGTCGGGTATACTGGTACCCAAGCCTTTGAGTATACGGGCGAAGATCGCTTTTTTCAAACTTTTCAAATCGCTGGGGTTGCAGAAACTCCGACATCTCTTTGTCAGCGACGATGCCAAAGGAATGAGTCAGGCAATGTACGAAACTTTCAAAAATGTCGTCAATGAACCGTTTGAAGAGAATTTCTCGAACTATACCGGAAAGGCTCTGCTCTTCTGGGGCAAAGAGGATACTGCTACACCGCTCTGGACGGCCGAAAAGATTCACGCAATGATACCGGGAAGTGAACTCTATCCACTGGAGGGAGACCACTTCTTCTTTCTCAAGCACAGTGTTTTCATCGCTCAGACTATCTCCAAAACCTGCAAGGAAACAGACCAATGATTATACTCAATACCATCGCCTATCTCCTCTTCATCGGAATGACGGGATACTACTTCATCACCAATCTTCAGTGGTACAGCTACCGCCTCGAGCGCGTCATCTTTCACCATACGAAAACCTGGTGGCACTTTGTCTATTTCCTGATCCCTTTTGTCCTTTATGAGTTGACAAGCGCGTTGAGTGATGGGAAATATGGCTTTGTGATCGTACTGCTCTATCTGCCGCTCTTTGTTTACTGGGTCAAGGGGTTGGATAAGAAGCTGGTCTTTACCGGCAGGGTCAAGCGCTTTTTTGCGGCACTCTTTTTCTTTGCACTCTTTATCGCTTTTGTATTCAATTTTTATTCTGTCTTTATTCCGATTATGCTGGCCTATGCCGCGTCATTGATGATCGAAAAAATGCTCTTCGAAGGCTTCAAACGCAAGGCTGAAAAGAGACTTGAATCGATGCGTGATATGATCGTCGTGGGTGTGACTGCCAGCTATGGCAAAACCAGTATCAAAAACTTCATCGCGCACCTGCTGAAGAAGAGATATAAAGTTTACGCCACACCACGTTCGGTCAATACCTTCGGCGGTGTTCTTAAAGATATCAATGAAGACCTCCCGGATGATACTGAAGTCTACGTCGTAGAGATGGGTGCGAGAGGAGAGGGGGATATTGCAGAGATCGCTACCTTCGTCAATCCGCACTATGCCGTCGTCGGCAAAATTGGTCCGGCGCATATAGAATACTTCCGTACACTGGAGAATATCCGAAACACCAAGATGGAGATCCTCAAAAGTGAGCGCCTTAAAGAGGCCTGGGTCGATCAGAGTGCCAAAATCAAACCAACCGGGCATATCCATATGTTTGGGCAGGATGTCAAGGATGTCAAGGCGACACTGGAGAGTACGAGTTTCACACTGGATGGTGTACGCTACCACGCTTCGATCCTGGGTGCCTTCAATGCGATGAACCTTGCTGCCGCGGTAAAAGTCGCCAAAGCACTGGGGCTGAGTGACGAAGAGATACAGGAGGGACTGCAGACCCTCGAGCCGGTACCCCACCGTCTTCAACGAATCGATGCAGGCGGCAAAGTGATTCTCGATGACAGCTTCAATGGCAACATTGACGGGATGCTGGCCTCCTTCGAACTGGCAGCGACCTATCCGGGCCGCAAAGTCATCATCACCCCGGGCCTGGTGGAGGCAGACGAGTCGCTCAATATTCAGGTGGCGAAGCGGGCCAATGAGGTCTTCGATCTGGTTATCGTGACAGGTGATCTCAACTACGCGATTTTCAAAGAGTATATCGATCCCGACAAACTCCGAAAGCTCAGTAGCAAGGATAAGATGGAGGAGATGCTTGTCACGGAAACCGTGGCGGGAGATTTGATCCTATTTGCCAATGACGCACCGAGTTTTATTTAGTTCCTCGTGATTATCACCAACTCCAAAACTCGCTGTATCCAAAACTGTCAAGACGATAGCCGCAACAAATAAAAGCGTTATATCTTTTACCTCCCTATCCCTCACTATGAGGGCAATATACACTCTCTATAGCACCTATTTCTATCCCCCACTCATCGATGCAACGCTTGTAATGGCGCATAAGAGAAGGGGGAACGCTTGAAGGTGCTGTCTTTCATTCCGACAGGGGCAGTCAGTATGCTTCGAAGGAATATAGGGAACTGTTGAAAAGTACCATAGGGGGGGTTGACAGATCACTGAAGTTTAGGTGTGAAAGTTGAGTAGGGATATTGTTTTGAGATAAGCGATTGCGATTTGGCGGTTTGCATCCACCCTACCTGCCATTTCCTTTCTTGAGCAGATCGACCAATCTCCAGTCGGGCTCTTCATCTACACCCGGGAAACCATCCAGCAGTTCCTGGGGTTGGAATTTTGGTTTGTAGGCAAAGGCTTTGCATCCCTCGACCCAGTAACCCAGGTAGATCCACTCCAGATCAAGGATATCGGCCAGATTGATCTGATAGAGCAGGGAGTAGGTTCCCAGTGAGAGTTTGGCGTAGTCGGGATCGTAGTAGAAATAGATCGAGGAGATGCCGTCTTCGAGCACATCGATCAGGTCGACACCGATCAGCTTCTGGTCCCGGATATAGAGTACCTCTTTTCCGAAATCCTGTGCGCCATCCACGAAATTTTCATAATATTCTCTCTGGGAAATCTCCCGGAAATTCCAGTCATCTTTGTTGTGCTTGTAGGCATGATATTTGTTGTAGAGATCGATATGGGCTTGTGTGAGGGAGGGTTCCTGGACGATGATCTTGGTCTCTTTATTGCGTTTGATAGACCGGCGCTGCGATTTTGTATATTGATATTCATTAACATTAATTCGTATACTTTTACACTCGTTACACCCCTTGCAGATAGGGTGAAAATAGTACTTTCCGAAACGCCGCCATCCGCGCCTGATGACAGCAGTAGCGAATGCTTTGCTTGCATCCTGTACATACTTGTAATACATTCTCACTGATTTTCCAGGCAGGTAGGCACAGTCGTAATCAAGCATGGAAAAGTCAGTTGACGGCGGGTTGAGCAGGTCCTGTTTTTTGTTCATAATTGCGATTTTACCCTAATTAGATAAAATACGATGTTTGATACCGGAAATCAAGGTTTTCTATGTTTCTCTATCAGCCGTCAGGCGGCTATCGCTATAACAGCGACTCCATCTTTTTGTATGATTTTGCCGCCTCTTTCAAGCCCAGAGGAAAGCTTCTGGATGTGGGGTGCGGTGTGGGTATCCTCTCTCTGCTGTTGAGCCGTGATTTTGCCTTGGAGGCGACGATCATCGACAAACAGGAGAGGATGCTGGCATATGCCAGGCACAATTTTCAGCTCAATGGTTTGCCGGTCGAGGTGCATTTGGGGGATTTTCTCACTTTTGAAAGTGGCAATCGATTCGATATGGTGATCTCCAATCCTCCTTTTTATGACAGTGAAGTGACACAGAGCGAAGATGAGCATCTTAATATCGCCCGTTATGCCCATCATCTCCCTTTTGATGCGTTTGTGCAGAAAGTCAAACGTGTATTGAAGCCGCGGGGACGGTTCGTGTTTTGTTATGATGCCAAACAGATCGACAGGGTCTTGAGTAGTTTGAAATTAAATAATATCAACCCCGAAGTAGTTCGTTTTGTTCACCCAAAAATCGACCGGAATGCCAAGTTGGTATTGGTCGCCGCGAGAATGAATTCACGATCGATGACCAGGATCATGCCACCGCTGGTTGTTTTCAATGAGGAGAGCCACTATTTGCCCGAAGCCCAAAAGGCTTTCGAGAGAGCAGGGACACACAGTATCAAGGGTGAATGGGATTGACTATGTAGCATGGGCACTTCTGCTCACGACAAAACATAAGCAATATTTCAAGACATATTGCGTTAATACTTGGTTGGCATAATGGTGCTACAATAAATTAAGAATCATCATGGACTCGAACAAGTTCGGGGATAGAATGGGGGTTCTGGCTCCAGACTTGTCTGGGAGCGTTTGGAAGGGCTGTGTGAGTCTGTAGGCGATGTCGTGGGCAGGAATGCCCACGCTACGATCTGTAAGACAAAATAAATTATGAAAACAAAAAAGGAAAATATTGGAAGAGAATTCGTTATTTCAGTGCAAGATACCGGATGTACCGATAGAAAAGGAGGGATTTGACTACTGTTTCGACCCTTCTGCCTGTGCCGGGTGTGGTGGTCACTGCTGTACGGGAGAGAGCGGTTATATTTGGGTAAAATACCATGAAATAGAGGGGATCGCGACATTTTTAGACCAGAGTGTCGAAGATTTCGCTACAATATATCTCAAAAAAGTCAAGCACCGCTACAGCTTGATCGAAAGAGAAAGAGAAGAAGAGGGTGATTTCGCCTGCATTTTTTTCGATGATGCATTGAACCGTTGTTCGATCTATCCGGTACGGCCGCTTCAATGCCGTACCTTCCCCTTCTGGGAGCAGTTCAAAAATAATACAAAAGAGGTACAAAAAGAGTGTCCCGGAATTATAACAACATAGCACTGACGGTACTGATTCTATTTTTTTCAGCCGGCATCAGTGCAAGCGCTTCGGAGCTCTCAGTCAACGATAGCGGCATGACGCATCAGGGTGATCGCACGGAGAAA
>JAOZOG010000016.1:15295-19551 GCA_029933395.1 Sulfurovaceae bacterium
GAAGATGAGTGGATCATCAGAGCGATTTGGCTTGAAGAGAATGGCGCATTCGAAAGAAGCTATGAAGTCTACAGCAAACTCTATGCCGCTACCGGAAAAAAAGAGTACCTTTTCAAAGAGGTAAGCAGCAGCATCTTCAGCAATACACACATCAGCGAGAGCCTGAAAAAACTGAAAGCCTGGAGTGATTCGCATTCCGATGACCTCGTAGGCAGAAGATTGCTTCTGGCACTCTATATGAATATGAAATCGTTTGATGAAGCGGCGAAGATCGGAAACTATCTGCTCAAACACTCGGACAGGGATTCGGACCTGGAGTTGGCGGCCAATCCCTACCTCTTTTCCGGCAACTATGAGAAAGGTATAGAGCTGCTCAAAAAGCTCTACCGCAAAACGAAAAACGAAAAAGTCCTGATGCGGATCGCAGCGATCGAAGCACAATATCTTGGCGAACCTAAAAAGGCGATACAGCTTCTGGAGACACACAGGCGCATCGAGAATGCCTCCACGGATGTCTACAAGATGCTGATCGATCTCTATATCAAAGAGCAGAATATCGATCAGGTGTTGGAGATCTACAAGGCGCTCTATGAGAAGGAGCCCAAAACAGAGTATCTGAATAAAATTATCGAGATCTACGTCTACAACCATGATTTTGATACGCTGATCAGTTTTCTCGAATCCAATCACGCCAATGATGAAATCCTCTATGATCTCTATAAGAAAGAGAAACGCTACAAGAAAGCGATCGAACTTTCAGAGACGTTTTACCTTGCCGACAATGACCCGCGATGGCTGGCGGAAAAGGCGATTTTGACATTCGAAGCAGCCAGGGACAAAGATGATCCCAAGATGCTCAAAGAGGTCTCCTCTCTCTTCGAGAAAGCATTTTCACTCGGTATCGATGACAGTCTCTATCTCAACTATTACGGCTATACACTGATAGACAAAGAGATCGACATCGACAAGGGGTTGGCGTTGATCCAGAAAGCTTTGCATCAGCAGCCTGAAAACAGTTATTATCTCGATTCGCTGGCCTGGGGCTACTTCAAGAAGGGCGAATGCCTGAAGGCGTATACCATCATGGAGAGGGTTATCGCCAAAGAGGGAACCAAAGAGCCGGAGATCAAAGAGCACTGGGAAAAGATACAGAAGTGTCAGAAGTCAGTCATCGTAGGCAGCAGATAGAAAAACTACCAAACTAGACCATAAAAAGAAGGAAGAACGTGGCAAAAATTTTGGATGAGATCATCAAAAAAACCAGAGAAGATCTGGAAAAACGGAAAAAAGAGTACCCGCTGGAGTGGCTGGGCCGCTCATTGAGTTTCAATCCTTTTATACCCAAAGATGTACAGAGTGCATTGCGAGCGACTGAGGAGAATCCCTACCGCATTATCGCCGAAGTCAAAAAAGCAAGTCCGAGCAAGGGAGTCATACGGGAGGATTTCGATCCCGTTGTGATCGCCCAGCAGTATGCCGAAGGGGGTGCCGATGCACTCTCGATCCTGACCGAACCGCATTTTTTTCAGGGTGACAAAGAGTATCTGGGAATGATACGACGTTATGTAAGTGTGCCGCTATTGAGAAAAGATTTTATCATCGACAAGTACCAGTTGGTCGAGGCGTTGGCGTATGGGGCAGATTTCGTCCTTCTGATCGCCAAAGCCTTGAGCCGTAAAGAGCTCAAAGAGCTCTACAATTATGCCCTGCACCTGGGCCTGGAAGTACTTGTCGAAGTCCACGACAAGACCGATCTGATCAAGGCGATCTTTGCCGGCGCCACGATCATTGGGATCAATCACCGGAACCTCGAAACTTTCGAGATGGATATGAGTCTCACCGAGAAACTCATCCCGCTCATTCCCAACGGTAAGATCATCGTAGCGGAGAGTGGTATCAACGATCACGAAACCGTTGTCGAACTATCGAAAATCGGAGCGGATGCCTTCCTGGTCGGAGAGCACTTTATGCGCCAGGATGATATCACTGCCGCGATCAAGCAATTGAAGTATGGAGCGTAGCGCGGGCATTTCCGCCCGCGAAATGAATTATGAAAGCAGCTTTTTGACGATCTGATTGATTCTGCCGCCATCTGCGCGGCTGCCTACCGCACTCTTGGCAGCTCCCATCACTTTGCCCATATCTTTCATACTTGAAGCACCGGTCTCTTCGATCACCTTTTTGAGGACTCCCTCCAGCTCTTCATCGCTCATCGGTTCAGGCAGGTAGCTCATCACAAGAGCGAGTTCCGCTTCATCTTTGGCGACGAGATCATCTCTGCCGGCATCCCTGAACTGCACGATAGCATCTTCGCGCTGTTTGGCATACTTCATCAGGATCTTTTCGACATCGGTGTCGCTTAGATCACGGCGTTCATCGACTTCGATCTGTTTGATTGCTGCATGGATATTTCTCAGCGTATCTCTTTTGGCGGTCTCTTTGGCGCGCATCGCCTCTTTGATATCGTTTTTGATTCGTTCTTTTAGTGTCATAAGCTTCCTCTTTTTTTGGCGCATTATAGCATTATGTCGGTTATTTCCCAGATTTTTGAGTGCAGTTATCCATTGGTTAACAATCAATTCTCCATTCATTTACTCTATATAGTTACAATACTCACAAGAAAGAGCAATCTTTCTAAGAAGATATCGAGAGTTTGTTATTACTCCTTGTCCAAATTGTAAATTTCCTTGTTTGCTCTCGAATATCATAACTCCCCCAAGAAGAAGCATTTTTCCTTCCTTGTTTTTGCTTCTTCTTTTTTTCACCAAAAATCACCAGTAATAAAATCAACAATCAGAACGACTATATCTCTGTTACACTTCTGAGTCCCCCTATGCTATAATCATCCGTATGAAAGATGCAGAAAAGATTCAAAAAGCCAAAATCCTGCTTGAGCAAGCCGATGCGCTCTTCATCACGGCGGGAGCAGGAATGGGTGTCGATAGCGGTTTGCCTGATTTCAGGGGTGTGGAGGGGTTCTGGAATGCCTACCCCAAAGCCCGGGAACTGGGACTTCGCTTTGAAGAGATGGCCAATCCCGAGTGGTTCGAACGGGACCCATACCTGGCCTGGGCGTTTTACGGGCATCGGCTGCATCTCTATCGCGATACGGTCCCGCACGAAGGGTTCTCCAAGCTCTTGAAGCTATCTAATAGTAAAAAATATGAGTCTTTCGTTTTCACCTCTAATGTCGATGGACAATTCCAAAAAGCCGGCTTCGGCGAGGATCAAGTGATGGAGTGCCACGGGTCGATTCATCACTTGCAATGCATCGATGATTGCCAAAAGAAGATTTGGAGCGCGAAAGATACTGTAGTGAAGATTGGGGATGGATTTCGTGCCGCAGACCCGCTGCCGCACTGTCCTGACTGTGGCAGAGTCGCAAGGCCCAATATCCTGATGTTCGGCGACTATGGATGGAACTACAGTCGGACCGATACACAGCGGGATCGGCTGGTGCAGTGGATGGACAGGGTCGAAGAGGAGGGCGCTTCTCTGGCGATCATCGAGATGGGAGCCGGTACGGCTGTACCCACTGTGAGAAACACCAGTGAGCAGATCGCTCAGCGTTTTGGTGTACCGCTGATTCGTATCAACCCCAGAGAGGATTTTGGTGCGGAGATCGGCATCGCGATGGGCGCACTCGAAGCACTCGAACAGATCATGGGCTAAGCGGCACGATGCGTTGCTACTCCTGCCATCATTTAAGCTTCAAAACACTCTGCAGTGAGTGTCAGGAAAAGCTTTTTGTTCCAACGATCAGGAAGCGGAAGGCCGGGTCCCTCGAAGTGATCAGTTTCTATCGCTACAGTGTGCTCGAACCGCTCCTGCTTCACAAGCATCAGCCGGAAGGGTATCGTATCTTCAAAGATTTGGCAAAGGTGACAATGAAGCCTTTTATAGAGAATTTTGTTCGCGAAGATTCCAAGCCTGTGGCGATCATCGGTATCGACGAGACGGTCAGGGGAGGCTATTCGCACGTCGCAGCGATGACCAGGCAGATGAGAAACAAGCTCTCAGCCCCTCTGCATGCATCGCTCCTCTCCCAAAACAGTGTCAACTACGCAGGCAAAACACTCCAATACCGCCTCGACCACCCCAGAGATTTTCGCTACCAGGGACCGGAGGGTATCGACGCCATTCTGGTTGACGATATCATCACTACGGGAATCACGCTGCAGGAGGCACAAAGTACTTTGATTCGACACAATGTCAATGTACTGTTTGCATTGACACTGGCGGATGCGAGGGGGTAG
>JAOZOG010000519.1 GCA_029933395.1 Sulfurovaceae bacterium
ATGACATTATTATTTTATATTTAAGCGTCACTAAGCTATAATATCACTCAAAATTTATCATAAGGAATGGTAATGCGACGCAACATTTCTCTCATTGTATCCGCTCTTTTGATGGGTACGGCGTTGAACGCGGCGGCGGCTCCTACGCAGGCACAGGTAGACGAGCTCAACAAAAAGCTCGCCGAGATGCAAAAACAGATGGAACAGCTTCAGAAGCAGTTGAAGACAGTGATGAAGAAGCAGAAAAAGACTGATAAGAAAGTCAAAAAGGTTTCGAAAAAGCTGAATGTCGTCAAAGCACATGACGCTTATGACAACGTGAAATTCAGTCTTGATTTCAGACCTGCATTTGATAATCTTTCCTATAAATACCATGATTACAAATATAAAGACAAAACCGGTACAGTACATGATCTTTCCGGAAGTTCTGCACACAATCCTGCATTGATAACGAACAGACTCTATTTGAAGATGAAAGCCAAACCGACCGATAAAGTTACTTTCTATGGAAATATTGCAATGTACAGTACCTGGGGTGGTAACAATCTCCAGTTAGATTCATCTGTAAAAGATTGGGCAGAAAGTTCTAAAGCGACTGATAATGTATTCAGGCTCCATGAGGCATATATTACCTATACTGATGAAATGTTCGATGGTAATTTACCTTATACACTGAGCGTAGGCCGACGTCCTTCTACGACTGGGGTACTGGCTAACTATCGCGAAGGAGATGAGGAGTCCGGTTCACCGCTTGCTCATATTACCAACATGGAAGTCGATGCAGCGATGGCAATGTTCAAGTTTGACAAATATGTCAGTTTCATGCCGGGTGGCTACATCAAATTCGTTTATGGGCGTGCACACAACGGTGTTCAGCAGGTATATGATGGTGTTGCTGGATATCGACCGTACGCCTCCTACAAAGAGTTCAATGGAGAGAAAGATGAGAATGTCGATTTCTTCGTCACGATTCTGAAAGCGTATGATGATGGTCAATACAATTTAATGGCACAGCACGCCACTATTTTCGATACCAAAGGCATGAAAGCGGGTGATCCTGGAACGAAAAAGACAGGTGCCGGTAAAGCGTATCTGGATGCCATTTCGTTCGAGTCCAAAGGAATCGGTAATGAAATCAACGATTTCCTTGACAACAGTACAGCTTTTGCATCTGTTGCGATGACCTATTATGATCCGGATGATGGATACATTCTTCTTGGAGAGGATGACTCTCAGCGCGGCTATTCCTACTGGCTGGGCTTCGTGTTCCCGGATATGCTGACGGATGATGGAAAATTCGGTTTCGAATTCAACCATGGCAGCAAATACTGGACACCGATGACCTGGGCTGAAGATACAGCGATCGGATCGAAAATCGCAGTTCGTGGTGATGCGTATGAAGGGTATTGGAACTTCCATTTCTTTGGCGAAAAGAAT
>JAOZOG010000520.1 GCA_029933395.1 Sulfurovaceae bacterium
TTTTCCCATAGCGGATCGTTCAAGTCATACATCATTGACTTTGTATCTTTTGCCATTATTTGTGTCGCTGTCAGTAGTGCTATACCTGTTACTGTTATTTGTTTCATCAATTTCATTTTTATCTTTCTCTTTCTTTTTTTATTATTTCACTGCTTCTATAAAATCATCTATGATTTTGTCATAGGTATCAAATGTAGGATTCCAACTCCATTCCTCTCTAGCATATTTGTCATCGATCAGCAGAGCACTTGCTTCCAATACACGCTGCCACTCCGGATCAGGTTCGAAATTCGTCTGTGCTATAGGTATCTTGGCTTTGACCATATCGGCCAGTTCCTGTGCGGTCGGAGGGTTGGGCACACCGTTGATCAGGTAGCAGACCTCTTTGATAGACTCTTTGGGTGCATTCCCCAAATCAATGATGGCACGTGCCGCATCTTTGGTATGCACCAGCGGCAGCACCATATCGGGTTTGAACTTTACGGTATAGGGTTCACCCTTGAGCGCATAGTTGATGATGTCGGATGTGTAGCTGACAAAGCCGCCTGCACGGCTTCCCGGACCGATGATCGCCGGATAGCGGATCGCCCGGAAGTCCACACCGTGCTTGTTCCTGAAGAAACGCCCTGCACCCTCCTGAAAAAGTTTGGTCACGCCATAATAGGAACCCGGTCGCTGTAGAGAGTGGTCATTAACCGTTCTAGATTCAAGATCAAGCCCAAAGGTGGTCATAGAACTAGAAAAGAGCAGCTGAGCCACCTCATACTTGCGTACCAGTTCGATCATATGGATGAACCCGTCCACATTCACCTTGGTTGCCAGATCGATCTGCGTCTCACAGGCATCACCCAGTACGGTCGCAAAATGGTAGATCTTTTCAGGACGATGGATGGAGATGACACGCTCCAATGTCACAGGGTCACCGACATCTCCCTGTTCGTAAATCACCTGATCCATGATATCCAGAATACGTTTTGGATTGTCACTTCTGCCCATCACAACAGGGGTATACTCTCCACGCTCTACGATCTGATGCGTAACCGCAGAACCAAGCAGTCCTGCACCTCCAGTAACGATGACTTTTTTCTTTTCTGACATGTTGTTTTCTTCCTTTTTGATTATTTACAGGGTTCCGGGCAATTACAAGAGATTGCCCCTACATCCTGACCTGCTATGACTCCAGCCCCAGCAGTTTTCTGGAGTTGTGATAGAGGTACTTTTCGAAGACCTGATCGCTCAACGGCAGTGCCAGTGCCTGTTCCAGTGTCTCCCTGAAATTCCCGAATGGATACGCCGACCCGTAGACAAACTGATCCTGCAGCATCTCGATATTCTGCTGGTAGAGCTGTCCGCCGGGCCAGAAGGTATAGACATCGGCACTGAGTGTCACACTCGGCCATTTCAGCGCCAGTGCCAACGCTTCGGTGATACGCGGAT
>JAOZOG010000521.1 GCA_029933395.1 Sulfurovaceae bacterium
TCGTAGATAAAGTGATCCTTTTCTCCAACTGTACCCTCTTCATAATCGACCCAGAGAGATTTGAAGCTCATTTTGAGCTGCCAATCCGCAGCGATATCATAGAGAGCGCCCAGTTCGACGGCTGCGGTGAAATCAGACGCCGTCCCTATGCCGAGTCCGCCGACATCAGCCCTGAGAAAGCTGCTCCACTGATCATTGAGAGGATAGGTCCACCTGGCACCAATGACAGGATCGTACCAGTCGATTACACGGCTTCGGTCGTCGATGATACCACCGATCGTGAGAGAGTTTTCGATATCGTTATGCCACCATCGAATACCACCGTAATAGTCGATAAAACCTTTTTCCAGCGGTACTCTGTATTTGACGAAAGCTTCCATGATACCCTGATAGTATCCAGCTGTATCCTGCACAAAGAGACCGTCCTTGACATCGAAACCCAGGTTCATAAAAGCATAATCGAGCCAGAGACCCCAGCCATTTTCATGATGCCCCTCATAGTGCACCATCGCGCCCATTTTGAGATTGCTGAAGATATCGCCAGGCGTGATATCCAGAGAAGAGGACGGGAGTCTGCCCAGTGTCATATCACCCTGCATCCATATAGCCAATCCATAGAGTTGGAATTCATTCTGCCACGATTTAACGATATCTTCACTCGCCACATCCTCGACAGGTGCTACATCGCCTCCTGCATTCAGCATAGTGATAGATGCGATAGTGGAAAGCACGATCTTATTGATATATTTCATATTTTTGTCCTCATTTGATTTTGGGTTGCCTGAATATTTTAAGAGCGGCTCCTATACCGGAATCGGAAAGCTCCGCCTCCGCCGTTCGGGAGTAAACTCTCCGCTTCCGTGAAGCACATATTCTTTTTATATCTATAAAATATTCAGGCAGCCCAAAAGCCGGGCATCACTGCCGACTTCTGGATGGTAACTCTATTCGTACCGCTCGCCATTCTTTGGTTTGTAGACTTCCCAGGCTCTCGGATCGCCGGGCCACTCCTCTATCGGGGTGACAGGATAGTCATACGGATACTTATGCGGCCATTTTAGCACATCCCAGTTGACATTCTCTCCAAAGTACATCACATGGAAGTCCATATCTTTGATATCTTCCTTGCTGAGACTGATCACTCTATCTTTGATGAAGGTATGCTCATGCGAACGGGTGAACTGTGTCGCATCGATGATACCGGAGGCATACGGATGGTTGATACCCTCGACATTGTAGTGACCGGGGAAGACCACTTTGGCATGCAGCTTCTCTTTGCCGATCTTGTTGCCCCATCTCGGTGTGGTGATGTGGCCATCGTCACTGATCGCTGAGATATAGATATCGACATCACCGATCTGCTCGAACATCTCCTGCGGCGGGTTCTGTCTGTTGTCGCCCCAGTGCAGGATCTTCATACCGCCTGTCTCGATCA
>JAOZOG010000017.1:0-1800 GCA_029933395.1 Sulfurovaceae bacterium
TGGACGTTCATCAGGAAGAGTTCGCCTTTGATGAAGCGGCAGTAGCCGTCTTTGAGGTTGGCGCGTTTTGCGCGGAGTGCTTTGACTTCGCTTCCCTGTAAAACAATCCCTGCTTCGAATTTCTCGATAATTTCGTAATCGTGATAGGCTTTTTTATTTTTCGCAATAATATTAATAGACATTTTTCTGCTTTTTGACGGCATTATAGCACAGTTGGCAGGGGGCGGAAGAAAGTGCTGCCGCTTCCGCTGAAAAACCAACCCGGTTTTGCATAGGTTTCAAGTTCCGGGCAGCTTATTCTTGCGGCGGGATAGAGGTCGTTTAGCAGATCGGGGTCATGGATCTTCTCGAGAATCTCTTTTGATGGGATGCTCTCCCATCCGATAAAGGAACTCATTCTGATATCGGCAAGAAAATGTGATTTGAAGTGCCTGTAGACTTCCGCTGTATCGCATCCGACAGGTGGCGTATAGAGCTCGAGAGGAAGGGGTGCTTCATCGAAGGGTTCGACGACCTCGCCGAAGCCACTGACGTTGGCGGAGGGGTAGTTGTGGATGAAGAAAGGGAGGTCGGCACCTATCGTGCTTCCGATCTCCGAGAGTCTGTCGGTGTCTAGTCCGAGACGGCACACTTCATTGACAAGCCGCATAAAGGCTGCCGCATCGGAACTCCCGCCTCCCAATCCTGCCTGTGAGGGGATGCGCTTGGTCACGACAACCTTGTGGTGATAGAAAAACTCGAGAATATCAAGGTCGCCCGTGTGGGCATTGAGTGCTTTGTAGGCTTTGTAGATCGTATTGCTGTCGCGCGGGACACCCTCGCATCCCTCGATGGTAAAGGTGTCGCACTCCTGAGGTACGAAGGTGAGGGTGTCATAGAGATGCTCTACGCGCATAAACCTCGAGAGTAGCGTGTGGTACCCCTCTTTATGACCTGTGATTTTGAGAAAGATATTGACTTTGGCATGGGCATTTATGGTATGCATGGAGACTCCTGAAATTTTTCCTGGCGATTGAGTTTATAGGTCACGATTCCCTCTTTGATCTCGATAATGGCAAAAAAGTGTGATGTCTCGATGAGGTAGTGTCCATCCTCCTGGTTTTCAAAGTAGTCGATGGAGAGCTTTTTCCCCAGCTCCAAATAGGACTCGTCGCCGGTGTAGGTGTTTCGGGGGATTGCCAGGTAGTGCAGGGGGTCCAGTGCTTTTTCATCGTCAAAGTGAAATTTTCCCTCACGAAGACGTTCGAGACTCGAGAGTGTACCGTCTACTTCCAGTTTGTCTGCGATCAGTTGGCCCAGGCTTCGGATATAGGTCCCTTCGCTGACTGTTGCCTCGAAATGGACAAAGGGGTGACTGTAGTTGAGCAGCGTAATGCTGTGGATCGTCGAAGTGATACTTTTGAGTGCGACTTCTTTGCCTTCCCGTGCCAGCTCATAGGCACGCTTGCCTCCGATCTTTTTGGCGGAGTATTTGGGGGGATAGTAGCTTTGCTCACCCAGAAAACTCTCCAATGCTGTGGAGATCTCTTTCTTGCCAAAAGGAGCTATCTCGGTGATACTGTCAACCTTTTCGATATCGAGTGTTGGAGAGTTCGCACCGAGCCAGAGTGTCGCTCGATAGGTTTTGGGCGTTTTCTGCAGGTAATTGAAGAGTTTGGTGTACTGCCCTGTTGCGACGATCAGACAACCGGTAGCGAAAGGATCGAGTGTGCCGGAAAAACCGACTTTCTTGGTACCGTATTTTCGTTTGACATACCCCATATAGCTGTTTGAACTTCGGAAGATTGGTTTATTGACGAC
>JAOZOG010000017.1:1900-5807 GCA_029933395.1 Sulfurovaceae bacterium
CCGAAGTTGATGAGGAGTTTGTACTCCTTGCCGATTTTGTTGACTGCCTGTACCCGGCCGATACCAAAAATTTTGTGTTTGACGAGATCACCCTTTTTGTACTCTGAGCTTTTGGTAATTTTGAGGCTGGTGCTTTTGATAAGGCCGGCTTCTCCCAGGAAGCGGCTCTTGTCGATCATTTTTCTTCGGCCTTTGTAGAAACGGCTGTCGACATAGCAGAGTGTGAGATTGCTTTTGGCCCGGGTGATCGCGACATATCCCAGACGGCGCTCCTCTTCCATATTGCACCCGTCCCCCAGAAGTGGGAAGAACTCCTCTTCCATACCGATCACGAAGAGGTGCTCGAACTCCAGGCCCTTGGCGGCATGGATACTCATGATGGTGACCGTTTCGCCCTCGACCTGATCCTGTTCGCTCTGCAGGGTGATATCGTTCAGGAATTCATCGAGGGTCAGTTCGGGTTTTTTCACGATCGCGTCTCTGAAATAGCCATAGAATTCGTCGATATTGAGAACACGATCGAAACCATCGACGAGATTGGCATAGTACTCTTTGAGCTTGAACGTCTCTTCGAAGAGGGTCACAAAGTTGTAGAGGGAGTTTTCCAGCTCGGACTGAAGCTGCAGGATCTCCCTGAGCAGTTTTTTGAGCGCTGAGGCTACCTTTTTTCCTACCAGGGCCTCGAGCTCTTTCTGCTTCATTTTGGAGAGAAGTGCGTAGAGGGAGAGTTGCCGGGTGTAGGCCTCTTTTTGCAGTTTGGCGATCGATGCTTTGCCGATACCTCTTTTGGGTTTGTTGATGATGCGTAGAAACGAGAAGTCGTCATTGGGGTTGGAGAGTACCCGGAAATAGGAGATGATATCTTTGATCTCGGCACGTTCGTAAAAGCGCATCCCGCCGATCAGTTTGAAGCCGAGCCCCTCTTTGGTAAATCCCTCCTCGAGAGAACGGGAGAGCGCATTGATCCGGTAGAGAACGGCGATCTCGTCGGGGTGTACGCCCTCCGAGAGGAGTTTTTTGATCTCCTTGGCGATCGCTTTGGCTTCATGGGCTTCGTCGAGTGAGTGCTGGAGCTTGACTTCCGGACCGGCTCCTTTGTGGCTGACCAGCTTTTTGCCCAGACGGTTACTGTTGTGTTCTATCAGTGTGTTGGCTGCTTTCAGAATCGGCTCGGTCGAACGGTAGTTGGTCTCGAGCTTGATTGATTTGGCCCCCTTGAAGCTCTCTTCAAACTCCAGAATATTTCGGATATTGGCCCCTCTCCAGCCATAGATACTCTGATCGTCATCCCCGACGACACAGAGATTGTTGTGTTCGGATGCCAGGTGTCTGAGGAGTTTGAGCTGCAGTTCGTTGGTATCCTGATACTCGTCGACCATAATGTAGCGGTAGCGGTTGCTGATCTCTTTGCGGAGTTCGGGGTTTTCATCGAGGATACGATAGGTGAGCATCAGCAGGTCATCGAAATCGACGAGATTGTTTTCAAGTACATTCTCCTGATACGCTTCATAGACTTTGGCAGCTTTTTGATAGTCACGGAGCTCTGCTTTGCGCCGTGCGACCTCCGGAGTCAGGAGGGTGTTTTTGTATTTGGAGATTTCGCTGGCAAGAAAGGAGATATTGAGATCGATATTGAGCTCTTTGGTGATCGATCGCAGGAGTCGTTTTTTGTCGTCACTGTCGATAATGACAAAGTTATTCTTGCGGCCGAGTTTTTCGATATGAAACTTGAGAAAAAGCAGGCCGAATTTGTGAAATGTGCAGAGGAGCGGCGGATAGGAGGTTTGGTTTTCGATGAGTTTCAGTGCCCGCTCCCGCATCTCTGTCGCTGCTTTGTTGGTGAAGGTCAAAGTGAGTGTATTGCCCGGGTCGATACCGATTTCGCCGATCAGATACGCCAGCCTGCTGGTCAAAGTCTTTGTCTTTCCGCTTCCCGCCCCGGCAAGGATGAGCAGTGGCCCATCGATATGTTCAGCTGCTGCACGTTGGTTGGGGTTGAGATCGTTCAGGATCGTTTTCATTATAGGATTCTCTTTTATTATTTCAATTCAATGTATTTATTGTCATCATATAGTAAGTATATTGATTATAGCCGGAATATGATTAGAATTTCCCTAAAAAAGTAGAGGCATAGTGTTTCAAGCAGGAAGAAAATAGAATTTTTTCAATAAGTATTTCTTATCAGTTTTTTTAAGTATAATTTGCTATAATAACAGTTATAGATAAAATTTTTTACCTGGTAGAAAACCGGTTCCCCAGGAATAAACGTATGAGGAGTTGTTATGCTAAAAGATTTTGTAAAGTTGGAGACATTTTTAACCGTTGCGCGAGAGCGTAGTTTCTCCAAAGCTTCGGCCAAGTTGGGGATTTCGCAGCCTGCCGTGACACAACAGATCAAATTTATCGAGAAATATCTGGATGCGAAGATCATCGAGCGTAAAAAGAATGGTATCAAATTGACATCGGAGGGCGATGAGCTCTACAAAATCGCTTCGAAGCTGGAAAAATCGATTCATAGTGCCGAGAAGGATATTTTGAGGATCATCAACAAGAAGATTACCTTCCATCTGGGTGCTTCGTTTACAATCGGTAATTATGTCATTCCCGGGCGATGCCTCAATACGATCGGCCATGCGATCCACAATGATATCACACTCTCTATCCGAAGCAGCGAAGAGATTATCGAAGCACTGAAAGACCGCAAATTCGATGTAGGCTTGATAGAGTCCTACATTCAGGATGATACGATGATCTACAGGGAGTGGCTGGAAGATGAGCTGGTTGTTTTCAGTAATACGCCGATTCCAAAGGTCCTGAAGACAGAAGATCTCTATGATTTCAAATGGATCTGCCGTGAAGAGGGGAGCCATACCAAGATGATCGTTACCGATGTTTTCGAAGAGATTGGTGTCTCCTGTTCAAACTTCGATGTACTGAGTGAAGTGAACAATACGACTGCGGTGCTTCAGACGATCAAGCGAAGTAAGAAAGATGAGGGTGCACCGGTCGTTTCGATCATCTCCAAACATGCCATTGCTGATGAAGTTCAGAATGGTGAGCTCTATGAAGCGCGTATCAGAGGCTATCGTATGTCGCGCCACTTCTATATCGTCTACTCCAAAGAGAATAAACACAATGCCTATGTCGATAATGTCGTCGACTTTATTATGTCAGGGCACTGCTAAGAGTCTGGCTGACTCCTAGACCTGTGGTTTTTTCTTCTTTAGCAGTTTTTTATTTTCGGGATTACTGAGCAGTGCTTCCATTGATTTGGTGGAGTCTGCTTCTGTTTCCTGCTGAGAGCGTTCCGTCGGTTCGCTGATATTGATAGCGATCGGATACTCTCCGACAAAGATCTGCTTGACAGCAAGCAGTGGCAGTGTGACAAACGAGCCGAAATTCTCATCACCAAAACCCGCCTCAAAACTGAAATATCCCTCTTCGAGTTTCGCTGTTTCGAAGGTGTATCCTGTCAGGATAAAGAGGACGCTCTCTCCGAAACCTTCACTGATATCGTGTGGCAGTTCAGGATCAAAATGGAGAAATCTGGTTTCACAGGCAAGTGCAAATTCCTGATTGTTCTCAAAGAGAAACCCGATGGTTCGTTCGAGATGGGAGGATATCAGCTCTTGATAAGCAGGTGTTTGAAAAAGATCAGCTTCCATTGAACTCACTTTTATTATTTAGATTCCCAGCCAAATGGGGTTTATAATCTTAAATCCTATCATAGCATTCATTAGAGCAAAGCCATCGAAGCTGGAAATCTCCTCTTTTCGGATATTTCCAAGAGATAAAAAACCTCCGTCAATCAATCGCTCCCGGGCTGTGCCTTTCAAGAGAGGTTCTTTAGGTGTGATCCATTTACCCTTCTTAAGAAAAGCGATATTGGCGATCGTCGTATCGGTCA
>JAOZOG010000017.1:5907-9256 GCA_029933395.1 Sulfurovaceae bacterium
ATCGAAAAGAGTTCCTTTCGGCTTTGGTTGAGGCGCTGATTGTGATAATCCAGATAAAGAGCTTTTCCCTCTTCTATCCTGATTGTCTCAAGAAGCAGCGGTAGACTACTGTTGCTCTCAGTCGCTCCCGACATCGAAGAGGTCCGTCGAGAGATAGCGCTCTGCTGTATCGCAAAGTATCGTTACGATTGTTTTGCCCCGGTTCTCTTCTCTGCAGGCGATTTCATAGGCTGCCTGCAGATTGGCGCCCGCCGAGATACCGACCAGGAGCCCCTCCTCTCTGGCGGCGCGTCCGGCCATCGCGAAAGCATCTTCATTGGAGATGCGGATCACTTCATCATAGATTTTGGTGTTGAGAATATCGGGTATAAACCCTGCACCAATTCCCTGGATCTTGTGCGGGCCCGCTTTGCCGCCGCTCAGGACAGCAGAGGCTTCAGGCTCGACGGCAATTGCCTTGAGGTCGGGTATTTTGGCTTTGAGGACTTCGGAAGTGCCTGTCAGGGTACCGCCGGTGCCTACTGCTGCGACAAAATAGTCAAGCTTGCCGTCGGTTGCCTCCAGGATTTCAGGGGCAGTGGTTTTGCGGTGAATATCCGGGTTGTCCGGATTTTGGAATTGCTGCAGGATGATGGCATCATCGAGAGTGCCGAGGAGATTTTGTGCCTCTTCGATCGCGCCACCCATCCCCCGGGAGGCTGGTGTCAATACAAGCCTGGCACCCAGATGGGTGAGTAGTTTGCGTCGTTCCAGGCTCATCGACTCGGGCATCGTGAGGATCAGTTTCAAGCCCCTGGCGGCACAGATCGCTGCCAGCCCTACACCTGTATTGCCACTGGTAGGTTCGATGATGGTCGTCTCCGGCCCGATTCTTCCCGCTTCGACGGCAGCACGGATCATATTGAGTGCGATACGGTCTTTGACTGAGCTGGTGGGGTTCATAAATTCGCACTTTCCCAGAATCGTGGCACCGCTCTCTTCCGAGAGTCTGTTGATCCTGACAAGCGGTGTATTACCGATCATCGCTTCGATCGAGTCTGCTATTGTCGCTTGCCTGCTCATGATTTTTCTCCGTTTACTTTGGAGCTCAGGGGTGTGAATTCATACTTTTCATCGTCATAGTATTCGATCAGACCCCCTTCGATATCATAGTACCAACCATGCAAAAAGAGCTTGTCCTGATCGACACGTTTCTTGACGGCGGGATAGGTCAGCAGATTTTCAAGCTGGAAGATAACGGATGCTTTTTCTGTATAGCGCAGGAGTTCTTCTTTGTTAGCTGACGGGACACTCATCATCGCGATCTTTTTGGGTGCTTCGCCAAGCTCCAGCCATTTGAGCGTATGGATATTTTCATCGGTGGGCTCGATATTTTTATAGAGCGACGCGATAGCACCACAGTGAGAGTGTCCGCAGACGATAATATCCGTGAGCTCCAGTACGCTGATGGCATATTCGATCGCCGCTGCCGTGGCATGGTAGTTGGCATCCGGCTGATAGGGCGCCACGAAATTTCCGATATTGCGGATAATGAAGAGGTCTCCGGGCTTGCTTCCTGTGATCATCGCCGGCATCACGCGGGAGTCACTGCATCCGATGAAGAGCGCCTTGGGATTCTGGCCTTTTTCAGCCAGTGTCTTGAAGCGCTCTTCGTTTTGTTTGAAATTGACGGTACGAAAGGCTTCGTGGCCTCTTTCGAACTCCTGCAATACTTTGTCGGACATCTGTACTCCTTTAGATGACGGTATGGATACTATAGTCGAGTGTGGTTTCGGAGAGGAAGGGGACGACACCTCCGTAGCTCTTCGGTACGATGAAATGCTCTTCGGTAAGCACCACCTCTTTTTGGATGGGCTTCAGATTGTAAATTTTTTGGGCATTTTGCGAAATGAATTTCTGCAGATTTTCTGCAGAGGCACCGTTCTTTTTGAAGAGTTCCGCAAGTGCTTGCAGCGCGATAGGGGCAGTAAAGACACCTGCCGCGCATCCCGGACTCTCTTTGGCTTCTCTGGGATGAGGGGCAGAATCACTCCCGAACATCACTTTGGGGTGTGCTTTGAGTGCCACTTTCAGCAGAGCCTCTCTGTCTTCGGGTCTTTTGGCGATCGGTTTGCAGAAGAGATGGGGGCGCAGCATCCCTCCTGCTACATCGTCGAGCGTGATCATCAGATGGTGGAGGGTGATTGTCGCATAGAGATTCTCGAAGCGGTCAAGCGCTTCGACGCTCTCTTTGGTGGTGATATGTTCCATAATAATCATAAGGTTGGGAAAGTGCTTCGCCAGTTTCTCATAGATGGGCACAAACTCCGCTTCTCTATCCATCACGAAGCCACCCGTTTCGCCATGAATACAGAGAGGTATCTCCAGGTCACTCATCGCTTCGAGGGTAGGGCGGAGCTCATCGATATCGAAGCCACTGAGACCCCCCTCGCTGTTGGTAGTGATGCCGGCAGGATAGAGTTTGACGGCAGTGATCTCGTCACGTACTTCTTCCAGAAAGCTTCTTGAGTAGGTAGGCTTGAAAAAGAGTGTCATGTAAGGAGTGAATTGCTCATTGCCGATCGTCTCAAGGATACGATTTTTGTAACGGATGACATCCTCTTTGCTTTCGATCGGGGGCACGAGGTTGGGCATAATCAGTGCACCGGAAAAAGTGCGTGCACTCAAAGGTGCGACAGTTTTGAGCATATCGCCATCGCGCAGATGCAGATGCATATCGAGTGGTGTGTGAAGACTAATAGGCATGGTAATCCTTTATGACATAATAGTACACATCCGATTTGGGAACAAACCAGTATTTGATACTGATTTTGCCAGAAAGAATGTTAAGATACGATGTAAGCTGCAGAGCAGGAGGGGGCTGGTAGCGAACGACAGGATAGTCGATGCCTCCTGGAAAAAGCTGATTGCAGCGCAGTATTCTCAGTGTGCTGTTGGCAAGTGCTTTGTGGGGCGGCGATGTTTCGAAACTCCACTTGGCATACTCCGAACAGGTCGGATAGTAGCGGCAACTTCCCGGAAGCATTTTGGAGAGATACTGATAGCCTGTGATCGGAGCGAGCCAGAATTTTCTGCCAGATGATATTTTCAAGGGGTTCTTCCTTTTTCTGATGATTTTTTGTCTTCCCAAATCACTTTCCCATTTTGAATAATATAGCTCGGAGACATATTGATACTGTGATAGATCGTCGTGCCGTATTTTCGGCTGTAGTACTGCAGGAGGAGGCGCTGTTCTGTCGGTTCGATCGAGGGGATGAACCAGCCGTTATTGCTCAGGACGATCATTCGTTCCGGTCTCCCTTCGTAGAGTGTTTCGCTGCAGGCTTCGTAGCAGATGGCGTTGCGGTAT
>JAOZOG010000017.1:9356-19508 GCA_029933395.1 Sulfurovaceae bacterium
TCTCCCTTCGTAGAGTGTTTCGCTGCAGGCTTCGTAGCAGATGGCGTTGCGGTATGTTTGGCTGCCCAGCGTGTAGTCTGCGATCGTGCCACTGGCTTGATAATCCACGGCTCCGTCATAAAAGATTTTGTTGACCCATTTGCTCAGCCATTCGGGCAGAGGATTGGATTCTCCGAAGGGGACAAGTACGACTTTGTCGACGATCTGCAGTGATCCCTTGTCGAAAATATAGGTGGAGTTTCTTGGGACACCATCATCCCACTTCAGTGCCCCTAATACGATAGAGAGGGATTGAGACTTTTCTTCGAACCACTTCTGCAGTGCTTCCTCTCTGTTGAGAAAGAGCGGAAGTACCGATTCAGGGAAAACGATGATTTTTTTATCGCTCTCTTTTATGGTTTTTTCGATCTCCTGCTTGACCAGGTCGATCTGCATCGTGAGCATTCTGGGGTCCCACTTTGTTTCGATGGGGATATGGGTCGTTACCAGCTTGATCGTCGTGGTGTCGACCGGGTTCTGGGCGTGGGTCGCTTGAGGTTGATAGGCGGCGATCACGATAAAAAGATAGAGGAGATTCCGCTTTGTGATGGCCAGCGCAACAGCAAGGAGAATGAGTCCGAACTGCCACTTCTCGATCCCGAGGTAACTCTCTACCAACATCAATTCCGGCTTGAACCAGTCGAATCCGAAGGGGTGAAGGTAGCTGGCAGTCAGCAAAAAGAGTGCTTTGGGCCAGACAGAGGAGAGATTGAACTGTTTTTCAATCCACTCGGAGAGCAGCGCCGCAGTCCAGAATAGCAGCGCGTAGATCGCCGCTACCAGCAGGATGCCGATCGGTATCGCCCAGGGAAAACCGTAGAATCTGAAGCTCATCATAATCCACCAGAACCAGAAGATTCCAATGAAAAAACCGCCGGCCATCCACTCTTTGCGATTTGCCGTGAGCAGGAGCCAGAGTGCCAGAAGGGCGAGGATGGTATTGGGCAGGGGGTGGGACCAGTCTGCCCAGGCGAGATAGAGGAAGGCAGAGGCTGTGAGCGCAATGAAAAAGCCTCTTGTTAGCCAAAAGCTGGTAATATAACTGCTCATTTCAAATCTACTACCCACAAAGGATTCCTATGGAAGCAGGAGCAGCACAATTTCTCCCACTGATTATTTTATTCGCGATTTTTTACTTTTTGATCATCAGACCGCAGCAAAAACAGCAGAAAGCACATCGCGAAATGCTGGAAAGTCTCACCAAGGGTGACAAGATCGTCACAACGGGGGGATTGATCGCCGAGATCGTCAAAACTGAAGATGATTTTATCAAAATCAAACTAAATGATTCCGTAATCGTTAGACTCGACCGGGCATTTGTCAGCAAAAAGGTTGAAGCCGGCAATGAAAACGCTTAATTACCGCATTGTTATTTTCGCTTTTGCGCTGATTTTTGGGGTGGTATTTTCCATCCCCTCTTTGATTCAGAGTGAAAGCGGCAAGAAGATAACATTGGGATTGGATCTCCAGGGGGGGCTGCATATGCTTCTGGGAGTCAAGACCGATGAGGCGGTCAAGTCCCGTGTCAAATCGATCGCGGCGTCATTGAAATATATTTTCGATGACAATGATATCATTTTCGATGATCTCAAGATCGAGGGTGATACTGTCCGTTTCGAACTTCTGGATGAAGAGGATGTATCCAAGGCACAAAAGCTTGTCAAAGAGGAGCTGGAGGGTACGACGCTGACACATGACGGTCTGCTGTTTACGGTCAGTCTCACACCCGAAGAGGTGGTGCGTACCAAGAAAAACGCTATCTCTCAGGCTGTCGATACGATCCGAAACCGTCTGGACCAGTTCGGTCTGGCGGAGCCTACAGTAGCCAAGCAGGGCGAGGACAAGATCCTCGTAGAGGTGCCGGGCATCAAGACGCCTGAGCAGGAGCAGCGTATCCGCGAGCTGATCGCAAGAGCGGCACATCTGCAGATGATGGCAGTGGATGAAGATCGCGCGGCCAGAGTCAATACGATGAGCCCCGCCGAAGCGAAAAAGTACGGAGACGTGATCCTCCCCGATGTCAAGACGGGAGAGAAATACCTGCTGCGTCAGATCCCGATCCTGGACGGATCGATGCTGACCGATGCAAAAGTCGGTTTCGACAAAAATAACCAGCCGGTGATCAACTTCGTGCTCAATGGGCAGGGTGGACGTATCTTTGGTGATTTCTCGGGAAAAAATGTCGGGAAACGTATGGCTGTCGTATTGGACAACAAAGTCTATTCCGCTCCGGTGATTCGTGAGCGGATCGGCGGCGGACGGGGACAGATCTCCGGAAACTTTACGGTACCCGAAGCACATGATGTCGCGATCGCACTGCGAAGCGGCGCACTGCTGGCACCGGTTTATGTGATGGAAAAACGAAGTGTCGGTCCCAGTCTGGGTGCGGACAGTATCAAAGCGAGTTCGATGGCTCTGGGGCTTGGATTTATTCTGGTCGTCATCTTCATGGTGCTCTACTATGGTGCGGCAGGCGTTGTCGCCGATATCGCACTGGTCGCCAACCTCTTTTTGATTCTGGCCATCATGTCGCTCTTTGGTGCGACGTTGACACTGCCGGGAATGGCGGGTATCGTCCTGACGGTCGGTATGGCAGTCGATGCCAACGTCATCATCACCGAACGGATACGGGAGTTGCTGCATAGCGGCAACTCGGTCGCCAAATCGATCGAGCGGGGGTATGACAATGCCTTTACCGCGATCTGGGATGCAAATGTCACGACACTGATCGCGGCGGTCGTCCTCTATGCCTACGGTACCGGCCCCATCAAAGGATTTGCTTTGACGATGAGTATCGGTATCCTGGCATCGATGCTGACGGCGATCCTGGGAACGCATGGTATCTACCAGTGGCTGTTGCCAAAAATTGACCATAAGCGGCTCAATTTCTGGTTTGGAATCAAGGCTTAGGAGAAGAGATGGAACTATTTAAATACGAAGAACCGATTCAGTTTATGAAACAGAGCAAGCGTTTTGGCTTGCTCTCGCTGGTGGTTGTGTTTCTCTCTTTGGGGCTTTTGTTTACCAAGGGATTCAATTACGGAATCGACTTTGCGGGTGGTACGCTCATCCAGGTCAAATATGAAGGAAAAGCGCCGCTCAAAAAAGTCAGGGATGTACTCAAGACAGAAGAGAAGTACAAAGCTGCAAGTGTGACCTATTTTGGCAGTGACGATGAGATCGTTATCCGAACCAAAAATGCCTCGGGAGCAGTCGGCGAAGATGTGGGTGATGAGATACGGAGCCTGTTGAAAGATACAGGTGCTTTCACTGTGCGTCGTGTCGATATGGTCGGTCCCAAAATCGGAGATGAGCTCAAGGAGAAAGGATTGATGGCGATGATCCTGGCGATTATCGGCATCCTGATCTATGTCTCTTTCCGATTCGAATGGCGTTTTGCCCTGGCCTCGGTGATGGCATTGATTCACGATGTGACGATCGCGATGGGCGCGATCGTGCTTTTCAATGTCGAGGTCAATCTCGATATTCTCGCGGCACTGCTGACGATCCTGGGATATTCACTCAACGATACAATCATCGTATTCGACCGTATCCGTGAAGGGATCCGGACGATCAAAAATCCCGATCTGGGTGGCATCATCGATGAGTCGGTGACACGAACACTCTCTCGAACCACCTTGACCTCTCTGACCACCTTCTTCGTGGTCTTTACTCTCTGGATGTTTGGCGGAGAGATTATTCATGGCTTTGGCTTTACGCTGCTGGTCGGTATCATCGTGGGAACCTACTCTTCTATCTTCGTCGCGTCACCGATCCTGCTCTGGCTTGGATTTGATGTGAAGGGCTTCAGGCACAAAGAGGCAGAGAAGCTCAAGAGAGAGAAAGAGAAAGAGAAGATGCGTGCGATGTATGAGCAGGGAACAATCTAGGTGAATATTTTTCTTTTGCATAAGGAGGGAAGATGAAGTGGGGTAAGGTTTTTTATATCTTTTTTACCCTGATGAGCTTGACGACCAGTGCAGCTTTTCTGTATGAAAACTCACTGCTGGCACTCTTTATTGCGGGAAGTGTCAATATGGTCTCTACGATACTCAAAGTAGGGGTGAGAAATATTCTCTCAGCAGAACTGCTGGCCGGATCGCTGGTGGCTGACCTGCATCTGATCCCGGCATTTTTTGCGATGAAGTTTTTCGATTCGGATACGATCGCCGTCGGTTTGGTCATCGGTGCAGTGATCGCCAATGTCTATACCCTGATCATCTCCATGATCGAAAGTGCCAAAGAGAAAGAGGATTTCTGATCCTCGCATCAAGAAACAAGGTGAGTGTGAGATGAAAAAACCCCCTCTTCGTATCCCCGAACTTTCCGGTGAAAATGTCGAGGAGAAACGCTCCGAGATCAAAGCCTATTTCAATCTGGTCTATGAGCGATATGAATCACTCTTCAGACTTCTGGCAGATGAGAAAGCCTACTATATCAAAGCGGACTCCCTCCGCCACCCCCTGATTTTTTACTACGGCCATACGGCCACCTTTTTTATCAACAAACTCAAATTGGCGAAAATCATTGATAATCGTATCGATGCAAGACTGGAGTCACTCTTCGCGGTCGGTGTCGATGAGATGAGCTGGGATGACCTGGATGAGAAGCGTTATGAGTGGCCGACGCTGGCAGAGACGCAAAACTACCGTGATCGTCTCAAGATTCTCGTCAATGAGCTGATCGATACACTGCCGCTTTCTCTGCCGATCACAGAGGAGTCTCCATGGTGGGTCATCCTGATGGGGGTCGAGCACGAAAATATCCATGTCGAGACCTCTTCGGTTTTGATCCGGCAGCTGCCGCTCGATCTTGTCCGCTCTTCCGGGGAGTGGTCTCTCTGTCCCGAGTCTGGTAATGCACCGGAAAACCGTCTGCTGGATCTTCCGGGCGGATTGGTTTCGCTGGGAAAATCCAGGCGCTCAAAGCTCTATGGCTGGGATAATGAATATGGAAATCACCAGAGTCATATTCCTCCATTCAAGGCATCCAGATACCTCGTTTCACACGCGGAGTTTTTGCCTTTTGTCGAAGAGGGCGGTTATCGGGAAGCGCGTTTCTGGGATAAAGAAGGAGATGCCTGGAGGCTCTTCGCAAATGTCTCTGCCCCGACCTTTTGGGTAGAGAAAGAGGGAAAGTATCTTCTGCGAACCCTGAGCCGGGAGATACCGCTGCCGATGAACTGGCCTGTCGAGGTCAATTTCCACGAAGCGAGTGCCTTCTGTCGCTGGCTCTCTGAAAAAAGAGGCAAAACGATTACACTTCCGACAGAAGATGAGTATATGCACCTCAGAGAGATATCAGGGGTTCCCCGGCTCCTCGAATGGGGAGAGAAGGCACCGGCCAATATCGATCTGGAGTATTACGCCTCTTCGGTACCGATCGATCGCTTCAGGCACGGAGAGTTTTATGATGTGATCGGCAATGTCTGGCAATGGAGCCGTACCCCGATTTACCCTTTCGAAGGCTTCAAGGTCCATCCGATCTATGATGACTTTACCGTGCCGACATTTGACGGCAAACATAACCTGATCAAGGGTGGCTCCTGGGCAAGCTGCGGCAATCTGGCTACAGCACAGAGCCGCTATGCCTTCCGGCGGCACTTCTTCCAGCATGCCGGATTCCGCTATGTGGAGAGCCGGTACGAAGAGAGTGTCGAAACGAACAGTTACGAGAGTGATGCCCTGATTTCGCAGTATTGCCATTTTGGCTGGGGAGAGAGCTATTTCGATATCCCCAACTATCCGGCGGAATGTGCCCAATTGGCTCTGGCGTACATGAAAGAGAAGCCGCGACGCAGAGCACTGGACCTTGGCTGCGCGATCGGACGGAGCAGTTTTGAGCTGGCGCGGGGTTTTGAAGAGGTTATCGGCATCGATTTTTCCACACGCTTTATCCGGCATGCGCAACAGATGAAAGAGTCTGGATTGTTGCGCTATGCCCTGCCGGTCGAGGGTGAGCTGGAGGCGTTTTATGAAGTCCGATTGGCTGACTTCGGTCTGGAAGAGATGCGGGAGAAGGTTGCGTTCTGGCAAGGGGATGCCTGCAATCTCAAGGCACACTTTCGGGGATATGATCTGATCTTCGCGGGCAATCTGCTCGACAGGCTTTATGATCCCAGGAAGTTTCTGGAGTCGCTCTATGACCGTCTCCATCCGGGCGGCCTGCTGATTCTTGCTTCTCCCTATAGCTGGCAGGAGGAGTCGACACCCAGGGAGCGCTGGATCGGAGGCTTCAAGAGGGATGGTGAAAATTTCACGACGCTCGATGGCCTCAAAGAGATTCTGGAGCCGGGATTCACTCTGCTGGAGACAAAAGATATCCCTTTTGTTATCCGTGAAACTGCCAGAAAATTTCAGCATACGATTGCGGAGATGAGTGTATGGGAGAGAGGACGATGACTTTCACGGCTATCGATCGCAGCAATACCTATGCAGTCAAGTGGGAGGAGTGGAAGAGCCGATTTGGTACAGAGGATCTATTGCCGCTCTGGGTAGCGGATATGGATCTGGCATCTCCTCCGACTGTCCAGAAGGCGATGATCGATCGCGCGAAACATCCCATCTATGGTTATACGATCTATCCTGAAGTTTATTACGATGCCATATATCTCTGGATGAAGGAGCGGTTTGCCTGGGAAGTCGAGAGAGAGTGGATCGTGCCGGCGTATGGTGTCGTGTCTTCGATTCACTTCTCGATCGAAGCATTGACGCAGCCGGGAGAGGGTGTCATCGTCCAGACACCGATCTATCCGCCCTTTATGGCTTCAGTCCATAAACATCGGAGAAAACTGCTCGAAAACAGACTGCTCTACCGGGAGGGGAAGTATGGGATCGATTTTGAAGATTTCGAAGCCAAAGCGAAGGAGGCGAAACTCTTTCTGCTCTGCTCCCCCCACAATCCTACAGGAAGAGTATGGGATCAAGAAGAGTTGGATCGAATGATTACGATCTGCAGGGAAAACGGTGTGAAGATCGTATCGGATGAAATTCACTCGGATATGGTTTACGAGAAGCAGCATCATATTATGGCTTCTCTCGCACCGGAATCGACGATCTTTCTCAATGCACCCTCCAAGACTTTCAATGTTGCGGGACTCAATACCTCCTATGCGATCATTCCCGACAAACGGCTGCGCAAAGCCTATCTCAACAAACAGCGCAAGGCGGGCCTGGGTGACGGAAACCCCTTTGGCATCGAAGCACTGATCGCGGCATACGCCTCTGCGCAATCCTGGCTGGAGGAACTAAAAAAATATCTAAAAAACAATATTAGTTTCGTCAATGAATTTATAGCGTATCACAAACTCGCTATCATTCCTGTCAAAACAGAAGCGACATTTCTGATCTGGCTGGATTGCCGGGGGCTGGGAATGGATGACAAGGCACTGCAGGCATTTTTTATCAAAGAGGCGAGACTGGGACTCAACAGCGGTGTGAGTTTTGGCGAGGCTGGGAGTGGTTTTATGCGCCTGAATGTCGGTACATCAAGTGAAGTAGTGGAAGAGGCAATGAAGAGATTGTTCGATGCATATAAGAAGAGAGAGGTAAGATGAGCGCATTTTTCAGGATCGTACTGATCGTACTGTTTGCCGCCATTATCAGCCCTACACTCTCGTTTGCCGAGATACTGCCCTCCGCAATCAAATCCGCACTCAATAGACACAAGTTCAACCGAAACAATGTGGCGATCTATATCAAAGAGACGGGCAAAAACAGAATCGTCGCCTCGATGAATATCGACAAGGAGATGCTGCCCGCTTCAGTGATCAAGGTCTACAGTGCCTACGCGATACTGCTCGAGCTGGGGTACGACTATCGCTGGCCTACCAAATTCTATATGACAGGAAAGCTTCAGAGGGGCGTTCTCTATGGCGACATCGTCGTTAAAGGTTTTGGAGATCCTACACTCAAGACGGCAGATCTCCCCCGTATCGTCTCGGCACTGAAGGCCAGAGGGATCAGGAAGATCAAGGGTAATATCATCATCGACCGGAGCTACTTCACCGTTCCCAAGCGCGACAGTTCCCACTTCGACAAAAATATCTACAGCGCCTACAACGCGATGCCCGACGCACTGATGTTCAATCAGCATATGAGCAAATTTTCGATCGCGTACAAAAATGGCAAACATCGGGTGATCAAAGATATTCCCGGCGAGAGTTATCGTGTCGTCAACAAGATCAAGAGTGTTTCGAGCAGCTGCAAAGGGAGCCGCTCCTGGCCAAGTATACGGGTAGACCACTCGACCAGTACCCCGATCCTGAGAGTCTCCGGCACACTCTCGAAGCATTGCCGCAAACGAAGCTACAACTATATCATTACCAAATCCTACAAAGAGTTTTATGCTGCATTCAAGCGTCAGCTCAAGCGGGCAGGGATCGCCTACAGTGGACGTATGAGGGTAGGAAAAGTACCTGCCGGAGCGAAACTGATCTATACTCACTATTCACCGCCACTGGAAAAAGTGATCTCCATCACTGCCAAAAAGAGTAATAACCTTTTTGCCAGACATCTGCTGCTGACACTGGGAGCCAGGATCTACGGCCCACCGGCCAATCTCGATAAGGGCCGCAGGGCTGTGACGCAAATCCTCAACCGTTACCGCCTGCTCGATACGCCCAAATGCCATATCGATAACGGCTGTGGCCTCTCCAGGATTTCGAAGATCACAGCACGCAGTATGGCGCGGGTGCTCGACCATGCCTACAAGGGGTATGGAAAGCGCTGGATGAACACCCTCTCTATCGCAGGGACAGATGGCACGATACGGCGCCGTTTCCGTAATACCAGTGTCAAAAACCGTGCATGGATGAAGACAGGAACCCTCAATAACGCCAAGAATATTGTCGGCTACGTCAAAAGCCGGTCAGGCAAACTCTATACAGTCGTCATTCTCACCAATGGAAAGCGGGCGAGATGGCACGGTGCCAATCTGGAAAACGATATCATCAAGTGGCTGATCGGCTACAGGGGGTCGGGTGTAAGCGGCGGTCGTGATCCGATGCGCGAAGAGCTCAAGCTCAAAGATAAGGTGGTCTGGGGAGATATCGATGCTGCCGCTATCGCAGGAAGCTACTATGTGCAGGTCGGCTCTTTTGACAGTGTGCCTGACGAACGCTTCCTGACCAATCTGAAAAATAACGGCTTCTCTTATCGTATCATCAGCGTCGAAAACCGTTTCAAGGTGATGGTGGGTCCCTACAGTGACCGTCCTCAGGCCGACAAGGCACTCCAAAAGCTCAAAAAGGAGACCCCCGGCGCCTACGTCACGCAACTGTAGCAACTTCACAAAAAGCGACTCTTCGGGAATATATCAATTTGATATATTTTCACCCACGCCACTCCATATCGATTATACTCCACTTGATTAAATCAGGAGGAGCATCAGTGAAACGTATCAGCGAGTTACACCAACTTGACAAACCCAGAGAAAAATTGGCACGAAAAGGGACGCAGGCGCTCAACAATGAGGAGCTGTTGGCGGTTCTACTGGGTTCCGGGGTGCGAGGGAAAGATGTTCGAAAACTCTCCAGGGAGATAATCGCTCTGTTTGACCGGGATTTCGATGCGCTGAGCCTGAAAAACCTTTGTGAAGTACATGGACTCGGACCGGCAAAAGCATCACAGATCCTCGCTGCCATCGAGCTCTCCAGGCGCTATCTGATCCGCAGTAACCGGCGTATCACATCCGCCGAAGAAGTCTACGAAGAACTTGTAGAGTATGGGGCCAAAAAACAGGAGCATTTTTTGACGATCACCCTCGATGGAGCTTCACATATTATCTCGACCCGTACCGTCTTCATCGGTACACTCAATCAGAGTATGGTGCACCCCAGAGAGGTCTTTGCCGATGCCATCAGTGACCGTGCGGCAGGTGTCATCGTCGCCCACAACCATCCCAGCGGCACGCTCGAGGCCAGTCGTGCCGATATTCAGATCACCCAGCGGCTTAAAGAGGTCGGCAAACTTACAGGGATTGAGCTGCTCGACCATGTGATTTTGTCGAGAGATGGGTATTATAGTTTTTCGGAAGAGGGGTTGCTTTAGGTTTTCCGTATGTTTGGCATTATGTACTATTTGTGATACCATAAAAAGATGAAACAAAAACTTG
>JAOZOG010000522.1 GCA_029933395.1 Sulfurovaceae bacterium
ATGATAATCGGATAGAGTTTTTTGGTCCTGATGACATGTTTTCTCACGATCAGTCTGATCTCGTTCTCGGCGATCTTCGACATCATCACTTGGTCAGGCTTGGCATTGAGCAGGAAGGTTTCGACCAGGTGCGTTACCTCATCAGAGAACTTCTTGTCCTCTTTGTCCGGCACAAGGCCGTGTGTCATCACAATCGGCTTGCCGGCCATCTTGTGTGTCTGCTCCGAGATATGGACAATCACATTGACAATACCATCGGATGCCAGCTTCTGCCTGTCGACAATCACATCATCCTGGATCTCTCTGTTGTTCTGGTTGTCAATATAGGTTTTACCTGTCTTGACAGCCTTGACTTTCTTGAGATACTTTGGTGTGATCTCCACTTGGTCACCATCACTCATCAAAAGAATATTTCTCTCGTTGACACCACACTTGACAGCAGTTTTGGCATGCTGTGCGATATGGTTATATTCACCATGCACCGGCAGGAAAAACTTCGGCTGTACCAGTCTAAGGATCAGCTTCTGCTCCTCCTGAGCCGCATGTCCGGAGACATGGATATCGGCAAAATCCTGATAGCGGACTGTTGCACCTGTCTTGACAATATGGTTCATCATACGTGAAACGGAAGCTTCATTTCCGGGAATCGCTTTGGCGGAGATAATGATCGTATCGCTTGGCTTCAGTTTGATATGACGATGCTCGTTGGTCGCCATTCTGTAAAGTGCCGCCATATCTTCACCCTGTGATCCGGTTGTCACGATCATCACTTCATGGTCTGCATACTTGTTGATCTCGTGTGCTTCGATGAAGTATTTATCGGGGATGTCAACATAGCCCAATGCTCTTGTCACTTCGATATTGCGCTCCATTGAACGCCCGATGACACAGATCTTTCTGTTGTGCTTGATCGCTCTCTCCATTGCCTGATAGATACGGTGAACATTGGAAGAGAAGGTTGACATCAGCAGACGCCCCTTTGCCAGCATAAAGAGCATATCGAAGGTATTCCCGACAACTGCTTCACTCTTGGTAAAGCCCGCATTGTACGAGTTGGTACTGTCACTGAAGAGACAGAGAACGCCTTTGGCACCATAGTGGGCAAAACGATGGAGGTCTGCCGTGTTGCCGTCGATCGGTGTATGGTCGATCTTGAAGTCACCCGTATGGATCAGCGTACCTGCCGGTGTCTCGATCGCCAGTGAGCAGGCATCGATAATCGAGTGTGTCATATGCATCCACTCGATCTTGAAATCGCCGATCTCATACTGCTTCCGCTTGGTAATGAAACGGAAAAAGCTTGTATCGTTCTTCAGACCATGCTCGTTGAATTTGTTTTCGATCATCGCCAGTGCCAGTGGTGTTCCGTAGATGGGGAACTTCAACTCTTTGAAGAGATAGGGAACGGCACCGATATGGTCTTCGTGTGCGTG
>JAOZOG010000523.1 GCA_029933395.1 Sulfurovaceae bacterium
CGTAAAGGCTCATGGCATCTGCGCCGTTTTGCACGCTGCCCAGTTTGGCGTAGTTTAGCTCGTCGTCATCGGGAAAAAGCGCGGGTAAAACAGACTTGATGGAGAAGCTGCCGTGAAAATCGGGATGGTAGTATCCAAGATTTCGAAAAGGTTCGATCAGATCGACAAAACGCTCCGTCAGCGCCAAAAGTGCCTCCCGGTACCGGGGCATCGCGTCGGCCAGCTCTTTGATACGGCTGATTTCGAACGTCTGGTTGAACGCGACGATACTCCCATCCGGCGTCAAATCTTCAAGCATCCGCTTCGCAAGCTCTGGCCTGGGGTCGCTTCCCTCCCGGGCCAGAAACTCCCGATGCTCCAGCCTGCCGTCGGCATGCAAAATATGGAGCGAATACTGAAAAGGGATCTGCATATAGGGCCTCTCTCCGTCGAAACGGGGAATCGGCTCCATAAAGGTTTCGAAATCGAAAAAGTTGATGGGATAGCGAAGCTTTTTCAAAAAGGCTTCGATCTTCTTTGGGTCGATGTGGATACTTCCTGATAGAGCCGTTTGCACCTGCAGCCGCTGGACGGCGCTTAGGGGGTAGTCCTTTGGTATCTCGTCGTATTGCAAAATCCCTTTTTGATAAAGTTCGAACTTCCTGTTGGCGTTCAGCCGGTAAAGGTCGAATACCGAGGGTGTTGGGACATGGGCCCAGCAGTGACTTTGAAAGTCGCAACCGAAAGGATCGAAGCAGTGGGGGCCGATATCGACGGCGGGCTCTTCGTCGCTCGCCAAAACCGTCTCCAGCTCCAAAAGCCTCTGGGGAATCGCTTGTTGGCGAGAGAGCACTTCGTCGGTGATGTCAACGATTTTAAGCAGCTTTTTCGGCTCCAACTCCCCCTTTCTAACATAACCGTTGTCGATATGCACGAGACAGGCCCTCTTTAGCGGAAGCACATGAGAGAGCGCGTACCACTGAATCGCCGCATCGTCGAGGTGATACGCCTTGACGGAGGTGGAGGATTTGACCTCGTAAAAGGCCCAACCGTCCTCTTCTTTGACCAGAATGTCGGCCATGGCGAAGATGCCCTTTTCCTTGAACGCCGCTTCGTAGACCACCTCGGCGCCTTTGTCTATTAGTCGACGGGTTTTTCGTATCATTCCGTCAAAATCATTCGGATCGAAAGCGATCTCCACACCGCCTGGAAAAAGCTTTTTGGCCATGTCACCGACTTCGTAGCCGCCTTGAAAAAGCGCCTCCTGCACCGCGTCGGGCTTTATTCGAAGTTCGGGCCGCTTTTTGTAAAGCCAAAGCGACTTAAAACACTGCAAACCACGAATGTATTGGGATTTGGAAAGGGTCATGGCAGAATCTCCCTGATTTTTTGGACGAATCGCCGCTCAGTTTTCAACATCTCTTCGGAATAAAAAGAGGTGTTGTCAAAACGG
>JAOZOG010000524.1 GCA_029933395.1 Sulfurovaceae bacterium
TTCAGGGCGTGACACCTCCAGAAGCGAGATCAGGCTGAAAAGGGGTTTTGTTCTTTAAAAGCGTAAAAAGAGTGCGAAGCAGTTTGTTGGCTACGGCGACGACGGCCTGTTTGAACGATTTGCCTTCGCCGCGTTTTTTGTCGTAATAGGCCCTGAATTTATCGGTGTGACGAATGACACCGAGCGCCATCTGCCACAGCGTGCGCCGAAGCGATCGATTGCCCCGTTTGGTGATGTGCCCACGTGAAAGTATGGACGATCCGCTTTGCCGGATAGCGGGATCGAATCCGATGTAGGCGCACAACTGCTTGACCGACGCGAAACGATGGATGTCGCCGATCTCTCCCATGAAATGGGTGGCGGTGGTCTTGCCGATGCCGGGAACGGAGGTGAGCGTGTCGATATCTTCGTGAATGTCCGAATCGCTCAACGCCTTTTCGATGGCCTCTTCGATCGCTTCGCACTCTTGCATCGTATGCAAGAGGCGTCTTATTTTGGATTGCAAGACGGTCTCGAGCCCTGAATCGTTGATGCCGATCGATCCCTTGGCCCAGCTAAGAATCTCTTTGGCTTCAAGGGTGGCTTTGTTGCCGCTTGCCTTTTGCAGGATGCGCGCGATCTTCTTCTCCTTCAAGTTCCTGATGCGCTTGCGTGAGGGAGCTTGCAGGAGCAGATACAAAATGCTCCGGGTAAAAATATTGGTGTTCTTTGAAAGTTCGGGAAAGAGCCTGTCGACCAGGCCTTTGATGTCGGTTTTGAGCGAGGCGATCTCTTTGGTGAGCGCTTCGCGCTCTCTTAGGAGAGGACGAAGGCTTACCAATTGCGCCGTATCGACCACCGGAAGTGTCGATGCATGCAGCCTTCCAAACTGTGCGATCGCTTCGGCATCTTTGGCGTCGGTCTTACTCTTTCTGAGTGTGGAGGATTGGATGTGGTGCCTGATTTGCATGGGATTGACGAGATGACACATCAAACCCTGTTCCACCAGATAGTGCAACAGGGGCAGATGGTAGATGCCGGTCGACTCCATCACGATGTGCAGCTCTTCGGAAAGGTAGGGCTCGAGCGTTTGAAGCAGCGCCTCGAACCCCGGCCTCTCCATGGGGTGCTTGTTTCGTACCTGGAGCGTACCTGTCTCATCGACGATGGCCACGTCGAAGCTGGCCTTGGATATGTCGATACCCACAACGAATCGCATCGTTTTCCTCCTCTTTCAAAGAATGGATCAAGAAGCTCAACAGATAAGCAGGACCTGCTTTTTTTCCAGTCTCCATCGTGACGGGGGCTACAGGCCCAATCAACCTATCGGGATTTGAAGCAGGCGACGGACTCCTTTTGAGGTTTGACCTTCCACGGTCAGGGACCTAGAGAAAATGGGGTCTTTCCTGCTTATCTCTTGAGCTATTTTAGCAATTTTATTAGTAGGAG
>JAOZOG010000525.1 GCA_029933395.1 Sulfurovaceae bacterium
AGAAGATGATATCCTTGATCAGATAGGTTTTGAGCATCAGCTTGTCGGCTTTGTACTTGAAATCTTCATTGTTTCTATACAGATACAAAATACCCATGATCAGGGCGACAAGTCCTATCAATACCAAAAGCCCGTAATTGCTCATGACATACTCGATACCGAGTAGAATTTTTGTAGGAAGCGGAAGTTCGGCATGGAATTTCTCGAAGATCGCTTTGAATTTCGGCACGACGACCATGATGAGGATAGTAAAAGCGATGGCCATGGCACCCAGTGTGATCATTGGGTAACGCATCGCCTTTTTGAACTTGGCGACGTTTTCCTGGATCTCTTCGAGAATATCCGCCAGACTCGAAAGCGCATCGGCCATGTTACCGGTCTGTTCACCCAGTTCGATCATAGCGAGCGTAATGCCGCCGACATCGTATCGATAGCGTTTGAATGTTTCGGAGAGGCTTAGACCGGCATTGATGTTTTCGGAAGCCTGCTGTAGAATCTCTTTGAGTTTGGCGTCGTTGGTCGCGTTGGCGATTTCGTTCAGAGCGTCGTGAATGGAGATACCGGCATTGGTCATGACGGCGAGCTGTCGAATCGCCGCAATGAGATTTTTTGGTTGGACCTTTCTATTGGCGACCGTCGATCTGAACTGTGAAAAGAACTCTTTGATCGTCGCGTCGATCGGTGCGGATATCTCTTTGATTCGGACAAGGGTTCCCTGATAATCTTTTTTCGTTTTGTTGATCGCATCGGCTCTGTTGTTTGCTTTCAGGATAATGTTACGGCGAACGCCACGGACCAAAAGTGTAACTTGATAATATTTCATGATAACCTCGCAACGCGTAATACTTCTTCGATCGTCGTATGACCTTCGAGCGCTTTTTTCACACCATCTTCGATCATCGAAACGAATCCTTCTTTATAAGCCTCTTCTGTCAATTCGGCCTTGGAGGCCTCTCGGGCGATCATACTGGAAAGTGTCTCGGTGACACGAAGAACTTCACTGACCATTTCCCTGCCTCTGTAGCCCGTTCCCTGACACTCTTTGCAACCGGCACCTTTGTAGAATTGATAGTTTTCGGGAATGTATTCCTGCAATTCATTGATGATATGATCGGGAATTTCCACGGCTTTTTTACAATAGGGGCATATTTTTCTGACAAGACGCTGGGCTTCGATGGCGATGAGCGAGCCGCTGATCAGATAGGGTTCGATCCCCATGTCGGCCATACGGGTAACGGCACTGATGGCGTCGTTGGTGTGCAATGTGGAGAGGACGAGGTGTCCTGTGAGTGCCGCCTGTACCGCGATACGCAGTGTCTCCTGATCCCGAATCTCGCCGATCATGATGATGTCGGGATCCTGTCGCAGAATCGAGCGCAGGGCACTGGCGAAGGTAAGCCCCACTTTTGTATTGACCTGCACCTGCTG
>JAOZOG010000018.1:0-4574 GCA_029933395.1 Sulfurovaceae bacterium
AAGAGAACGATGTCGATATGCTCAACGGCTATCCGCTGGTCAACCACGGCTACCGTACGACACGCAAAATGATGGTGCACTACGATACACCCGTCAGCCTGCGCCACGGTACCCCCGATGCCAGACTGCTGATCGAAACGGCACTCGCTTCAGGAATCTTCGAAATCGAAGGCGGGCCGATCACCTATCTGCTGCCATACTCCAAAAACTTCCCGATGGACAAAGCCTTCCTCTACTGGAAATATGTCGAGCGGGTCTGCGCAAAATACTCCGAACTCAACGAACCGATCAACCGTGAATCCTTCGGGCCGCTCAGTGCGACGCTTCAACCACCTGCGATCGTCATCGTCATCCAGATTATCGAGATGCTCCTCTCACTCGAAGAGGGTGTCAAATCCTTCTCGGTGAGTTTCTCGCAGACCGGCTCGATGACGCAGGATATCGTCTCCTCCAATGTCATCAAGCGGCTCTCACGCAAGTATGCCGACATGTTCGGCCACACCGATGCGACGATCAATCTGGTCTATCACCAGTGGATGGGTGCTTTCCCGTACAACAAAGAGTTCTCCGACTCGCTGATCAACACCTCCACCGTCATCGCCGCGATGGTCGGTGCCAACAAAATCATCACCAAGACCCGCAACGAAGCCTTCGGTATCCCGACCAAAGAGGCCAATGCAATGGCGGTCGCCAATGTCCAGTATACGCTGGGGATGCTCAAGGGACTGCCCGTTGTCGGGGATGCAGAGGAGGAGGAGAATCTTGCCAACGAGGTCGACGAAATACTAGAAGCCGTCTTCAACGAAGGAGCCGACACCCTCTGGCGACAGGTTTTTAATGCGATCAAGAAAGGCTACATCGACATCCCCTTCTCACCGCATATCATCAACGCCAACGAAGTGATCACGATCCGTGATCCACAGGCCAACATCCGCTTCCTCAAGCGGGGAAAAGTACCGATTTCGGACAAAAGTTTTGCCTTTGAGCAGTCCAAAATCCAACTCAAAGAGGGGGAGCGTGTGGTAGAGAAGATCATTCGTGATATAGGAATCATGCTATGAGTAAAGTATTGATTGATATCGGAAGTACCTACTTCAAAGTCGCTCACGATGGAGAGATCCAACAGTACTTCAGGGATTTTGGCAAAAATATTCTGGATGACCTCAACAGCAAATGTGCCGACATTATCGCCCATACTGCCAAAGAGGATATCTACATCTGCAGCTCCGCCAACGGCGGTCTCAGTACGCTGATCATCGGCTTGACCAACTCTTTCAGCCTCAAATACGCGATCAATATCGCCTTCAACTCCGGGATCAATATCATCGATACAGTACTTTACTCCAAAATCGACTATGAGAAACCGCCCCGTGAAATGATCGATGTCGTCATCATCGTCGGTGGCATCGATGGAGTGAAGCAGGTCTTCGACGAGAAACTGTTGCGCTATCTCGAAGGGGTGAGGGCGCAGAATATCGTCTACGTTGGAAGCGACAGTGATTGCCACTTCCTGGAAAACAATATCGAAAACATTGTCATATTGGAAAATATCATTTCGGATAAACTGAAGATCCGGGAAGAGGCACTCAAGCAGTATCTCACCGATCTCTATCAGGCGGACATCATGGGCAAAGAGGATATCAAGCAGCTCTACGCGATCACTGCCAATCAGATCTACTCCACGCCCTATATTGTCAACCGCTCCCTCTCCAAGATCAACGAGCGGCTCCATGTCGCCGATCCCTTTATCGTGATCGATATCGGCGGGGCGACGACCGATATCCACTACAGCCGTGATCTTGTGCAAGACAATATCATCTCCGAGAGTGGTTATGACCGTCTGGTCTTCAAAAAGCTGGGAGTCTACAAGTCTCGCGAAAGCCTCGTCCATACGGCGAAAAACAACGAGTTCGTCTTCGAACTGCTCGAACACCTCAATGTCACGGAGAATATCCTCGAAGAGCATAGCGAAAAGGCGACGCGTATCTTGATGCAGCTCTCGATCTTCCTGGTACTCTTCAAGGTTTCCAAACATCACGCCGCCTATATCGAACTCAACCTGGAGAATCTCAACAGCATCGTCCTCACCGGAGGCATCACCAAAGTACTGACACAGGAGGAGGCGGAAGAGATCATCCGCTTCTTCTACCGGAAGATTCTGCGCTTCCACCACACCCCGACCATCCTGCTCGACCGCAATTATGAAATCTGGACTTATGGAATCAAGGAGTAAGCAATGACCGTCAACACGATACGACACCTACTGGAAAACGCCGCCCAGACAGACCCCGACAAGGTCGCGCTCATCCTCGAAAACGAGCGCTGCAGCTATGGAGAGCTGATCGAAAAAGTCGATCTGATCGCCAACTATCTCAATACACTGGGAATGAAGAAGGGGAGCCGGATCGGAATCTATTCGCGCAAGCGCATCGAGAGTGTCATCGCCATCCTCGCCATCCTCTCGACCGAGTATGTCTTCGTCCCCATCACGCGCCTGCTCAAACCCGAACAGGTCAAGCATATCATCGAGGATTGCGGTATCAGCTGCCTGATCACCGACCAGAAGAAGATCGGGACCGTCAAAGCAGCGGACTTCGAGGGCAAACTGATCTCCTACGAAGCGACCGAAGAGAGTGATGTCTCCTTTGAAGAGATCTACAAGTGCTATACCGGCAGTATCGAATGCGATATCAAAGGCCACAACAACGCCGCCATCACCTACAGCTTCAGCTCGACGGGCAATCCCAAGGGGATCGTCATCGACCACCGTGCACTGATCGACGGGGCACGGATCGTTTCGAAATACCTTGATATCCGCAAGGATGATGTGATCTCCGGCATCCTCTCATTCAACCTCGACTACGGTCTCAATCAGATCTTTACGACGCTCTACAAGAAAGCGACACTGGCGATCCATCGTTTTGTTCTGCCTGCCGACTTCTTCTCTCATCTCATCAACGATAGAGTCACCGTACTGCCGCTGATGCCGATCCATATCACCCAGATGTTTGACGAAGACCCCCATCGCATCCCCGCACCCGAACACTTCAAAGCACTTCGGGCGATCACCTCTTCAGGTGGAAACATCACGCCACTGATGATCAAAAACATCACAACGCAGTTTCCGGATGCACAGTTCTACTCGATGCATGGGCTTACCGAGGCATTCCGCTCCGCCTATCTCGATCCTGCACAGATCCATATCCGCCCCAACTCTATCGGCAAGGCGATCCCCGATGTGGAACTCTATGTCATCAATGAAGAGGGTGAAGCCTGTAGGCCCAGGGAGATCGGTGAACTGATCCACCGGGGCGCCTGCATCTATAAAGGTTACTGGAATGCCACAGAGGAGACAGCGCAACGCTTCAAGAGTATCCATATCCTCGATAAAGTGATCGAACCCGAAGGCCAGCTCACCGATGAGATCGTCATCGCCAGCGGTGACTATGTCTATATGGACGAGGAGGGCTATCTCTACTTTGTCTCCCGCAAGGATGATATGATCAAAACCCAGGGGTACCGTGTCAGTCCCTACGAGATCGAAAGTGTCGTCTACAATAATATCCCGATGATCACCGACTGTGCTGTCTTCTCAGTTCCCAATGCCGAGATCGAAGAGGAGATCGTGATGCTCTACAGCGCCAAAGAGGAGCTGTCGCGCAACGAAATCCTCTTCGAACTCAAAAAGCACCTCCCTAACTACATGCTTCCCGAGCAGATCATCTACAAGAAAGATATGCCGCTCAAATCCCTGCACGAAAAACAGATCGACAAAGAGGCGCTGAGACGGGAGTTTATGCTATGAAAGCCTACGATCTGATCAGGCTGCTTCAGAAGCGGATGAATGACTCTGTTATCGGTCAGGAGCATATCGTCGAACGCCTGATCATCGGGGTATTGGCAAATGGAAACCTGCTTGTCGAAGGGCTTCCCGGTCTGGCCAAAACAAGAGCGGTGCGGTCGATGGCGAAGATCATCGAGTCGAAGTTCTCCCGTATCCAGTTCACACCAGATCTGGTCGCCACCGATATCACCGGTCAGGAGAAGCTGTACGAAGTGAACGGAGAGCGGCACTTTCGATTCGAACCCGGCCCTATATTTGGAAATATCATACTGGCTGACGAGATCAACAGGGCGCCTGCCAAAGTACAGGCAGTGATGCTCGAAGCGATGGAGGAGCGTCAGGTAACCGTCGCGGGTAAGACACGCAAACTTCCCGAACTCTTCATTGTCATGGCGACACAGAATCCTATCGAACAGGAGGGAACCTACCCGCTGCCGGAAGCGCAGAAAGACCGCTTTTTGATGCATGTCAATATCACCTATACCGATATGAAATCAGAACTCGAAATGATCCGCCTGGTACGCAACGAGAAGAGCGCGATCAAGCCAAAAGAGGAGAGTAAAGAACGTATCTCCCAACAGGCGATCTTCGTCGCAAGAAAGGAGATAGAGCAGGTTAAGACAAGCGAAGCGATCGAAAAGTATATTGTCGAACTTGTTTATGCCACCCGCTATCCGCTGCGATACAGCAAACAGCTGGATATCTTCATCGAGGTTGGCGTCAGCCCCAG
>JAOZOG010000018.1:4674-19415 GCA_029933395.1 Sulfurovaceae bacterium
TTCTTTTTCTTTATCATCCACTTTTTGAAAGGCTGCAGCGAATCGATATAGTCGGCTACATCTTCAAACTCTTTATCCTCCAGGGGAAGTGTCGGCATCGCATTGGCACCGTAGCCGAATTTCTCATAGAGAGAGTAGGGGTCTTTCGCATACTGGGCGATCTCCTCTTTCTTTCTGGTATAAGAGACCAGATTGAAATCGGGCCCCAGTGCTTTGCCTCCGTTAACAGTATGGCATATCGCACAGTTTGCGGCATAGACCGCTTTTCCTTTTTCTATATCGGCAAAGAGGGTGGTTCCGGCAACGAGGGCCAGCAATAGTGTGATATTTTTCATCAAATATTCCTTTAATTGTCAAATAAGAGTTATTTACTCCTATTTATTTTCGAGTGGAATATATCGCATTATAACTGCAGGATAATTGATGCAGATCAATTATTAGGATAAATATAGTCCGATTTAGAATATTACCGAATATTTTTATCTATCGACTGCTTGAAGTACCATTTCTTGCATCATTTTTCTACTCTGACAATAGATAATTTTGTTCGCAATCGATAAAACTTCAACCATACCTTATTCATTTCTATGCAAAGAAGTGTTACAATAATAGCATCAGACAAACAAGGGGACAAGAGTTATGAAAAAAATAATGATATCAGCAGTTGCGATGATCGCTATCACGACATTCGCTTCAGCAGAGAGCTATCCGGCTGAAGGAGTTGGATCGTACAAATCCATTTTTGGTATTGATTCGGATTCGGCATACGATAACAGATTCTATGCGGGGGTCGGTTATACCTATATCAACGCAGGGGCAGAGTACAGTGTCGAAAGAGAAAAACTCGAACTTGATTTCGATGGCAATGCGTTGACGCTGCAAGTTGGATATATCTTCAATCGATTCATTGGGGTAGAAGGAAGATTGACCCGAACCGTAGGTGATTTGTCTTTCGACGCCAGTTACAATGGATTAGACAGCGGCCTGGATTTTGATGGCGATATGTCAAACCTCGCGATCTATATCAAGCCGATGTATACAACGCCGCAGCTTTCTGCATACCTGCTACTGGGAGTAGGGCAGTTCGACATGGATATCGACGGAGTCAGTGACAACTTCTCGGAAAACGGTTTTCAATGGGGACTCGGTATCGATTTTCACGGGGGTGAACACTGGGGTATCTTTTTGGATTATATGAGATACTATGATGACAGTGTGAACTCTCTGCTGGATAACTATAGCGCCGATCTGGTTATCGATGCGTTCAGTGCAGGATTGAATTACAAGTTTTAGCCATGCGTCTCTTTTTGATCATCCTCCTCGCTGTTTCAGCCTGGGCTATGCCGGTGACCGAAAAGTATCCAAGCTACAGCTATGTCTTCGAAGAGTTTGATATCGGAGATGACTATATCTACGACGACACCTTCACTGAGTTCGTCAAAAAAAATGAAAAACGCTATCAACGATTTTATCGAAACTCCCTCGAACGCGGGGGGCATCTGATCCCCACCTTCAAAAGCATGCTGATACAGGACGGACTCTCCGATCTCTTCGTCTATCTCTCGATGATCGAATCAGGGTTCAGTACAGACTGTGTCTCGTGCAAAAGCGCCGTGGGAATCTGGCAATTTATGGAAGCCACTGCCAAACAGTACAACCTGAATGTCAACTCCGACTTCGATGAGCGGTTGGATCCTATACTGGCTACCAGTGCAGCGATGAACTATATGCATGCACTCTACAAAAGATTTGGCAAATGGTATCTGGTGGCGATGGCATACAATTGCGGTGAGGGACGATTGAGCCGGGCGATCAGGAAAGCGGGTACCGACGAGATATCTGTCCTGATGGATGAAGAGGCAGCCTACATCCCCAAAGAGACCCGTACCTACATCAAAAAGATATTGATGGTAGCGATGATCGGTGAAAATGTCTCTCTGGGGCTGGAGAAGCGCAAAAAGATAAAGGATGCAGTCGTACAGCTTTATGGTGAAGATGTGGTCCAGGTAGAGGTCGATCCCGGCGAAAGCCTGGAGAAGATCGCCAAAATCATTCACATGAAACCCAAAGACCTTCTGAAACTCAACCACCACTTCAAAGACGGTGTCGTGCCAGTCAAGCTCCCCTCTTACAAAATGAATATTCCCAATCTGAAAGTGGTTGATTTCTATGCCATCTATACACTGCAGAAGGAGCTCCAAAAATATTCAAAAACCCATTATCTCTCCCATGTCGTCAAACCGGGAGAAGACCTGCGCATGATTGCCAAAAAGTACCATACAACGATCGGTGAAATCGTCATCTACAATCCCCTGGAGAAGAAAAAGATCGTCAAGGGACAAGTGCTGGTCATTCCGGTCACCCGGGAGACTTTTGAGGCTTTTTCCAAACAACACAGTTAGTTGGGGTGGTGATAAGCACATTATTAACAAGGTAACGAAGAGTGGCTGCTTGTAGCAATATGCCTTTTTTACCGTGATGAAAGAGAAAAATGGGGATAATCTATTTTTCAAGAGAAGGATCATAGTGCATGCATATTTACCATAAAGCAGTTATCTCCATCGTACTTCCAGGACTCATGGTGATAGGATTTGGAGGATGTGCACAGAAAAAAAAGTATAAAAAAAAGCGTTCTCCCGCCACGATGCGAACTTACTGTGTGCGTGGAAAAACCTATAGCCCTGACTATGTCCGAATCGGTCAAAAGATGCGGGGTATCTCCAGCTGGTATGGGCCGAATTTCCATGGCAAGCAGACCAGTAATGGTGAACGATACAATATGCATGCACGTACCGCTGCCCATAAAACTTGGCCGATGAATACAATGGTCAAGGTCACCAACCTTCAAAACGGCAAAAGCACCGTTGTGCGTATCAACGACAGAGGGCCGTTTGTGAAAGGGCGGATTATCGACTGCAGTTATGCTGCCGGCAAAGAGATCGGGCTGGATCGTATGGGAATTGCCAAGGTTCAGATAGAAGTACTCGGATTTGCAGGAAAGATCCAGGCTCCCGTTACGCGAACAGCGACGGCAACAGCTGCGAAGAAGGCTCCGGAGCGCGAACAGAGGGTACTGCTGACCAATTTCGGTATACAGGTAGGAGCATTCAGGCGATTGGAGGGCGCAAAGATATTCAAGCAAAGACATGCGTCTCTCGACCCAAGATACAAACCGATTATCAAGCAGATGCATGACGAAGAGGGGACACCGATCTATCGCGTCTGGCTGATGGGCTTCTCGACCGAAGAGGAAGCGAGAGACTTTAGAGCCTGCCACAATATGCCGGGTGCATTTATCGTAAGAAACTAGAAAGAGGGAGAGAAGATGATCGAAGTGAAGAGGGAGACGAAAGAGACACAGATTTGTGTCGCATTGAACCTTTATGGAAAAGGTATAGCGAAAATCGATACAGGTGTAGGGTTTTTCGACCATATGCTCGAAGCCTTTACCAAACATGCACATATCGACCTTGAGGTGAGCTGCAAAGGGGATACCTTCATCGATGATCATCACAGTGTGGAAGATGTAGGTATCGTAATCGGCCAGGCACTCAAGGAGGCTGTCTACCCGGTGCAGGAGATCGAACGATTTGGCAATGCAACCGTCGTGATGGATGAGGCGAGCGTGAGTTGCGATATCGACCTCTCCAATAGGGGATTCCTCGTATTTGAGCTCCCAATCGGCGGAAAAGTAGGGGAGTTCGATGTCGAGCTGGTGGAGGAGTTTTTCCGGGCACTGGCTTTCAATATGCCACTGACACTGCACCTGATCTACAACAGAGGCAAAAACAAACACCATATTATCGAAGCAGCCTTCAAAGCACTGGCAGTATCCCTGCGCAGAGCGGTCACACCCAATAAAAATGCCGGCATACCCAGCACCAAAGGCGTATTGTGAGCATTGAACTGATCGTCATGGATGTAGATGGGACGATGACGGACAGCAGAATCACTTATAGTGAACATGGCAGCGAGATCAAGGCATTCAATGTCAAAGATGGATTGGCCATCGTCTCCTGGATAAGACTGGGAAAACATGCCGCAATCATCACAGGAAGACATTCGAAAATTGTCGAGAGGCGGGCAAAAGAGCTCCATATCGAACACTTTTATCAGGGCTGTGACGATAAATTGGCCAAGCTGGAAAAATTGGTAGAGACACTGGGTATCACGATGGAAAATGTCGCTGTAATCGGAGATGACCTCAACGACTACCGTATGTTGGAGGCCGCACAACTCTCCTTTGTGCCACGCGATGCCAGTCAATATGTGGACAAAATCGCCTCTGTCATTCTAACGCAAAAGGGCGGCGAAGGAGCCGTGCGCGAAATGATAGAGTACCTGATCAAAAAAGAGGGGTTGGAGGAGAGATTCCTCAGCCTCTGGAGATAAGTATCTAAATGGGAAAATACTTCAAAATTGAATTTTTTGCGATCGTAATGATCTCCATTATGCTCGGTGTCTCCTATCTAATCAAAGTCAAAAATGAAAAAATGAACCAGAATGCCTTCGCCAAAGAGCTGGAGATATACGACTCTCTCACGGTCGAAGTCAATGCAAGCAGTGTGATAAGTAAACTCTATGCCGATCGGACCGTAAGAGAAAACGGCATCATGAAGCTTTATAATCTCACCTATCAGGGCAAAAGCGCCAAGGAGCTCAAGTCAAAGTATGGCAGAAGTATAAAAATGGCACTTTTTTTGGATGAGAATATTACACTGCTTCAGGATAATGGTTATTACTACGAAGGAGATCATGCGATTTACGACAAAAAAGTCGAAACACTCTATGTCACAAGCCCCTTTGTTGCCTATATCCAGGGGGGCAATATTATCCATGGAGTTACGATGCGATATGATACCAGGAAAAAAGTGGTAGCGGCCACAAACGTCGACGCCGTCTTTTTTACCAAAGAGTAAATAGCCCCGTTAATCGTTTTTATGCTTGAGATGCTATAATAAATCATAAATCAAAAAATAGGTTATTAACTATGAAAAAACTAATATTGCTATTGGCACTGCCATTTCTACTTCAGGCCGAGAAAGTGGAAGTAACTTCCAAAAATTTTTATGCCAAAGATGCCGAGAATCAAGCGCACTTTATCGATGATGTGCTGGTCAAACAGGGCAAAAGCTGGATACACAGCGATGAGCTGATCGTCTACTTCAATGACAATAACGAAACGATACAGTACGATGCGATTGGCAACTGTACCTTTGAAATCTTTAAGAATGCAAATCACTTTAAAGGGAGTGCTGATAAGCTCAGCTACTATCCCAAGACATCAAAATATCTACTGGCAGGCAAAGCGATCGTCAATGATCTGGTCAAAGACCGCCATGTCAGAGGTACAACGATTCTTGTCAATACGCTTACCGGGGACTCGATCGTCAGAGGAAACAGCAATAAACCGATCAAATTTACCTTCGACACCGAGAGTGCAAAATGATATCACCGCGTGTGATCGATGCACGTTTTATCAAATCCGCACAAAGTATCCAGGACTCTCTCGATGATACGATGAGTGAGATCGTTTTTCTGGGCCGCTCCAATGTCGGAAAGAGTTCGACGATCAATGCGCTGACGGAGCGTAAGTCGCTGGCCAAAAGTTCATCGACACCGGGAAAGACACAGCTTATCAACTTTTTTGAGGTGATCTACCGTCTGGACGAAGAGGAGGATCACACCCTTCGCTTTGTCGATCTCCCTGGATTTGGCTATGCCAAAGTCTCCAAGTCACTCAAGGAAGTATGGCAAAAAAATCTGGTGGAGTTCATACAGAATCGAGTCTCCATCAGACTCTTTATCCATCTCAGGGACGCGAGACATCCACATGCACAGATTGACGAAGATGTAGAGAAGTACATTTCGGAGTTTATCAGGCCCGACCAAAAGTATCTGACGCTCTTTACAAAGATCGACAAACTCAAACAGAAAGAGCGGGCAAAATTGATGAGAGAATTCCCCGATGCAATCACGCTTTCAAATACCAAAAGAAGCGGCACGCAGAGAGTTCATCAAGAGATTTTCGACACAGTATTTGGCAGGCGTGAATGGTAGATCTGCAAAAAGCGACACTCGATGATATCCCGGCCATGCAATCGCTGGTCGAAGATGAGATCAGGGAAGGGGTGATCCTCAAGCGAAGCGATGACGAAGTCGCCACCAATATCCGATCGTATGTCCTTGCAAAAGAGGAGGGCAGATTGCTTGGTTATGCCGCGCTGCATATTCACTCTCCGCGGCTTGCCGAGATCAGGAGCCTGATCGTTGCAAAGGAGAGTCGGGGCAGGCAGATTGGACGCAAGCTTGTAGAGTTTACACTCTCTGAGGCAAAGCAGCTGAACGTATCGGAAGAGGTGCTTGTGCTAACCTATCTTCCCGACTTTTTCAAAAACATGCATTTCAGTGAAATCAGTAAAGAGAGTATCCCCGAACATAAAATCTGGACAGACTGCATCAAGTGTATTCACTTCCCCGTATGTAATGAAATTTCTCTCGTATATAGGCTGGACGGAGGGGAGCGATGAATAAAAAACACATGAGCCCACTCTGGACAACTCTTCTCTGGGTGATGGTTGTCTCCTTTGTGGTTTTTTACCCGATGCTGATATCGATCTATGTCTTTCTTCCATTGATGATCGGATTGATGGGGTATGTCCTGATAGTGGGAATCGATCGATCCAGGACACTCTATGTACTGGCCAGCCTAATTTACCTGATCAATCTTGAGGTCAATCTTTCTCTTCCTCTTTTCCTCTCGATCCTGACAGTCATTCTATTCTATATCACGATTTACCCCCACCTTCATATTCTCAAAAAATGTAATGTCTGCATACCGCTGCTTTCTGTCATCTTTATCGATTTGATCTATTTTATTATGTTGCTGGGATACGATATGATTTTTGGGGAGTCCAGTATTATGGTTGATCAGCTCCTCTTCTATTCGCTGATTGCCGATATGCTTATGGTGTTTTTATTATGAAATACAAGATTGTTTTTGCACTCTTCTTTATTATCTGGGGTGTGATGTTTTTCCGGCTCTATCAGATCAGCGTCAAGTCAAGCTACTACTATCAGAAGTTGGCCAAAGAGAATATCGAACGCAAACTCTATATCAAACCGATACGTGGTGAAATCTTTGATATCAGTGGAAAACTGCTGGCGATGAATCGCATCGGTTTTTCGATCTCGATCAAACCGCACCTCAAGCAAAACGGCAAAAGGATCAATCAGGTCGTCGATAACCTGGTGCAAACCTTTCCGGATCTCAACAAGACCATCATGCTCAAAGTTTACAAGAAATTCAGTTCCGCCTATAACCACAAATATATCAAGGTGGTCGATTTCGTCCGCTATCGGGATATGATGCGGGCCTATCCGGTACTCAGTCTCAATGATGACATCAAAATAGAGGCGGAGACCAAACGTTACTATCCCTATGGGCAGTATGCGTCCCACATCATAGGCTACACGGGACGATCGAACAGGAAAGAGAATGAAAAAGATTTCACTGTAGAGCATATAGGCGTCACAGGGAAATCCGGCCTGGAGCGGTACTACAATGAAATACTGCAGGGCGAACTGGGCTATATCATCAACAAAGTCACAGCCACCAACCGGGAGGTCGAGGTACTCAAATATGTCAAGCCCAAAGAGAATCAAAACCTCGTCCTCAATCTCGATATGGACCTGCAGATGATGATCTACAAGCGCATCAAAGAGATGGCCGGCGTAATCATCGTAATGCGCACCAACGGAGAGATACTCGCAGCAGTGAGCAATCCTACCTATGACCCCAATATGTTCGTGGGCGGCATCAGTAAAAAGGACTGGGTGGCACTACAAGAGGATCCCGAGCATCCTTTTACCAACAGATTGATTCACGGTACCTATCCTCCAGGCTCTACGATCAAGATGGGCATCGCTATAGCAGACTCCAAATCACCAAACGGCCATATTTTCAAGACTGAATATTGCAAAGGATGGATTACAATCGGTCGCAGCAGGCACAAGTTCAGATGCTGGAAAAAGCATGGCCACGGTACAGTCGATCTGCGCAAGGCAATACGGGAGAGCTGTGATGTTTTCTTCTACAACAAAAGCCTTGAGATGGGTATCGATTCGATGTCGAAATCACTTAAATCTCTTGGCCTGGGTGTCAAAACAGGTGTTGACCTGCCACGTGAATACAGGGGTGTCATTCCGGACAAAAACTGGAAGATGAAGCGCTTCAAGCAACAGTGGTACAAGGGTGAGACGGTGATTGCTGCGATCGGACAGGGATATGACGCTGTCACACCGATGCAGCTGGCACGCTACACCAATCTTCTGGCTACAGGCAAACTGGTCACACCACACTTTGCCAAAGTCATCAACGGCAAACCAATCCTTCCAGAGATGAAGCAGGTGCCACTCGACCCCAAAGTGATGGAGACTATTCACGCCGGGATGTACGATGTCTGCAATACACCACACGGAACAGCCTATCGGCACTTGAAAAATCTTCCTATTGTCGTGGCAGGAAAAACCGGTACATCACAGGTCGTCTCCATCGCACAAAATGTTGTCAACCGGGCCAAGGAACATGATTTGGAGTACTGGAAGCGATCCCATGCGCTCCTGACAACCTATGCGCCCTTCAATAAACCAAAATATGTCGTGACGACACTGATCGAACATGGCGGACACGGTGGCGGAACCAACGGCCCTATCGTTGCCGATATCTACAAATGGATGTTCGAGAGAGGGTATTTCAACGAAGAGAACAATGCAACAGACATTGCATCCAAAAATGAAAACAATGCAAGCACTAACGAGCCAAAAAGCAACAGCGAAGTCAGTGGAGAAAAGAAAAATATCATTCATCTCTCCGACCCGCAATAATACGCCACCTCTTCAAGTTTGCCTCGCAAGTTATGAGGCAGGCTGAGTATTCAGCTGGTGCAGTCCTCTTTTGCAAAGAGCATCCGCACCATCGTCTCATTGATCAAGACATCCGAGAGGCTTGCCCTGTAGGTATGCCGGATCAGTGATTTTCCATACTTTTTGCTTTTGCAGTGCTGAAGGTGAATACTCTCCATTAGCATAATTGCATCCTGATGTGTCGACATGGAACCGATTTCGAGTATCTTTTTTTGATCACTTATCAGATGGGCAAAGTATCGGATCAAAAGCAGGCTGGCCGCCATCTCATTCATGGCAAAAAATGCCAGTATGAAGTTGCATCCCATTTCATCAGGACCGGCAAAATCCTCTGACGTGATGTCACTTTGTGTTATTTTGAAATTCATCAGCCTGTCGAAACTATCAGGTTTCAATCGCAGTGAAAAGAGCAATCCGAAAAATTGCTTGTTGTATTCGCATATCAAAAACAGATTATCCGGAGAGAGTGTCCATTCCCTGAAGCGGTCACGGTCGATCAATGAGTGATCATGACTAAATTCTTTATTGAGATCCAGTGCGATCGTAATCTTTTCATCGATCATAACCGAATCTTTTAATTGATGGACTGCCAATTCATCCAAGGTGATAGAGGAGGGGAAGTTGAGTATCAGGGACTTATTTTTTCCGGGAAGATTGAGCATACCTGTCTTACAGACATGCTTTTCGATCATCTCCGATTCACTCTCATCAAAACAGGGAAAGACCAGATCATCCCTGCTTTGAAAATATTTGATCGCCTGTATCTGCCTGGCAGTATTGGGATTGCTCTTTCCCAGTTCCCATCGGCTGAGCGTGACATTGTCCAGTGACCCGAAAAGCTCTTCGTCAAAGTGAGAGAGTTCCTGGGCAAGCTCTCCCTGTGTCAGATCGTACTTTTCTCTACACTTCTTCAAGTAATCCTTAAAATGCATGTGCTTCCCTATTTTTCAATCCTTGTTTATGTGTTATAGTATAATCATTTAGATTAAGATATTCAGGCATATGGTGTTTAAGCAAGAATAGTGCATAATCCGGGAGAAAATTCAACACAAGGAATCAACAAAATGAAACTGAAAACCATTTATTTATCCATAGTACTCCTGGGCACAGCCGCATTGGCAGAAACGCCATCCGTCAAAGAGCAGGGTATCAGTGCGATCAAACAGTTGGGTGGAGCACTCAAAAGTGAGCTCAAAGCAAAGATGAAAGAGGATCCGACCGGTGTAAAGGCAGCTGATTTTTGTGCGCAGAGTGCCGAGAAGATTACCAAAGAGATCAATAGCAAGCTTCCCGAAAATATCAGGGTAAGACGTACATCACTCAAAACCAGAAATACTGCCAATAAACCAGACACGGTCGATACCAGAGTGATGGATGTTTTTGCCAAAGAGTTGGCGGCAAAACAGATCAGCCCCAGCACTATCAAAGTCGTAGAAGCAGATGGCGCCACAAGAGTCTACAAGCCACTTGTTACCCAGAAGGTCTGCCTCAAATGTCACGGGTCAAACATTTCCCCGGAAATCGCCAGGATTATCAAAGAGAAATACCCTGATGATCAGGCAACAGGATTCAAAGAGGGTGATCTCAGAGGTATGATTGTTGCAGAGGTGAAGAAGTAGGGTGGATAAAATCCACCACACATTTTGCACAATATAGATATTGTAACAATATAAACGATCGCGATATGGTGGATTGCATCCACCCTACCAAAGTGGCAAAACCTATAACTGACTTATCTCCTTTAGCTGTCGGTCATGCCATCGGCTCAGCAGAAGCAGGGCAGTAACCGCACCAACAAGGGCGTAGCCCATATCCGACTGTGTATCCCAGACATATCCCTGGGTTCCCAGAAATGCATCGGCAGCCTCTTTGCTCCAGAGAGCGACCTGCCACTCGATCAACTCATAAAAGGCGCTGAATCCCAGACAGATAGAGATAATAAAAAGATTCAACCATCCTCTGCCATTGACCGCCTGTTTTCGTATCAATATCTCCCTGGCCAGTATCGCCGGCTCAAATCCCTGCATAAAATGCCCCAGCTTGTCGAAATTATTCCTGCTCCAACCCATTATTTCGCCCAGCCTGTCGAAGAATGGCACCTCTGCATACGTATAATGGCCGCCTATCATCAAGATGATCATATGTATTAATATCAGGATATAAAGCATCGGTGTCAATCTAAAACTTTTATAGGTCAACGCCATCAATACTGCACCGATTATCGCAGGCAGCACCTCCAGAAACCAGGTAAAATAATCTTTTGGTTCGATAGCTGACCAGACAAAAACAACTGCAAAAATCAAAATCCAGACGATAAAGCCTGTTTTACTCTTTTTCATACCACTACTCCTTAATCTTCTATTTTGAATGACGTCATCAGGAAGATCGGGAAATCCCTATGCGGCTTCTTGATGATGCTGGCCGTTTCAAAATGTATCTTTTCAAAACCTGCATCCGAAACGATACGCTTAAGTTCCTCCCTGTCAAAACCAAAATGATGGACACCGGTATCCTCACTGTGAAAACTACCATCTTCGCTATCAAGATCTGCAATCGCGATAAAACCGTTTTCATTGAGCATACCATAGAGTTTCGAGAAGAGGGCGGGGATATCTTCCAGGTGATGTATCGTCATCGAAGAGATGATACCGTCAAACTTTCTCTCAAGTATTTCAGTGGACATGTCTTTTTGTATGATCTCTGTTTCACATTCAAATTCATCCGATTTTTCCCTGAACTGCTCCAGCATAGAAGGGGAGTTGTCTACCGCAACAATCTTGCGGACTTTTGGAGCAATAAAATAAGTAAGCAGACCCGTACCGGCACCAAAATCCATCAACTCCATTTTTTTATCCAGTGTAATATTTTTGAATATTGCTTCAGATATCGCTCTGGCATTTTTGACTCTTTTACTGCTCATATCCCAGGATTTTGACTTGTGAGCAAAATGATCTTTAGTATTCATATTTATTCCTATTATATATTTACTAATATGTATATTAATTCATATTAGATAATTGCCTATTTTAATATTTACTAGTATATTAAAACAGAGTATCCGCTTGTGTCTCCGTTTTGATCGAATTCCAAAAGAGATCGACATGCTTTTCAAACATCGTAACAACAGAGGAGGTTGACTTCTTGTCCATTTTTAGCAAAGATACCTGCATCTGATAGAAGAACAACGGCGCGAAAAACTCATTGGCCAGAAGCAGGGGGTCGCCAGACTTGATCATATCATCCTGCATCATCATAAAAAACAGGGCAGACAGTTTCTTGACATTTTCCTGATAGAAATGCTCACTATATGTATCCCTGATCGCGGGGTTCTTATATATCTCCTGCATCATCAGCTTAAAAAGCGCCTCATTCTGCTTATCAAAGCTTATCAGCTTGAAAGTAATGGCTATGGAGTGCAGCAGCGCTTTTCCCTGTTTATGAAGCTCCTGGACATCACTATCGCGCTCAAATATCGTTACGATCGCTGAGGAGGTGAGATCATCTACCAGAGTAGATAATATCTCATCCTTGTTTTTAAAGTGATTATAGAGGGCGCTCTGCTTGATCCCTACCACACCGGCAATATCTCGAACCGTTGTTGGCTTATACCCCTTCTCCGCAAAAAGCTTGAGGGCAGTTTTCAGTATTTTCTCTTTTGTTTTGTTTCCTTTTGTATGCCTGGAAACTGTGCTGTTGTCGCTCATAGGGGCTCCTTCGATTGATATTATAGTGAACAATTGTTCATAAGTCAAGTCTCAAGAATTTATTTATATGAACAAGTGTTCATTATATGATTCATCAAGATTATTCTAAATGAACAATTGTTCATATCTTATCTATCGGGAGAGATACAATTATGAACGCTTGTTCTGTTATACTCTACTGACCCCCGTCCTGTGGGCAATTGCAGCACTTGGTGTTTTTTGATACTGTGAATACTGCTTTGGAGTTGAAAAAAGAGGCATCTTTTATAATACTAACTAGTATCAATTTATTTGAAAATCTATACTTCTCGCAGGAGAACTTTAGGGGGGGTGAAGTCTCGGAACAAGAATATCTTCTCATTCTCTAGAGATCTCAAATGGAGGAATGAGAAGAGGTAAGATGCAATGAAATATCTATTGCAGGATTGCCCATAGTCAATTCAAAAATTTTTGTTTGCAGTTTCTCGTATTTTCTAAAATCAAATCACAACAAATAATTCAGATCCAATCCATCATCAAATAATTTTTCAAAAAAATGTGAAAATATCCTCTTTACGGATTAGTGATTATGCGAAGAGGAGAGTAAATATCTTTTTAATAGAATATATATTATGTTAACCTTAGAATTTTCGCTGTTATATTATTTGCTTCACTCCATATAACTAAAATTTTTAAGTGCAGGATATCGATAATCTGCTCAAGTATATTCAGCGCCAGTTTTCTTTGATGTTTTTAGCACTATAAAACTTATTATTCATTTCTGAAAAGATTATAGCACGGGACGAGGAGACAGATCAACTACCACCGCTCCATAAGCACCCTTTGGCTATAATCGCGGCAATTATTGTAGTGTCGAAAAGATGCTGAGAGGACGAAAAATGAGCGAAAAAGTGAAAAAAGTCTACAACCCAAAAGAGGTTGAGAACGATTACTACCGACTCTGGGAAGAGCGCGGATACTTCGAGATCGAGGGTAATCAGGCGATACAGGAAGAGGATAGAAACTTCTGCATTATGATGCCCCCGCCCAATGTCACGGGTCATCTGCACATCGGCCACGCCCTCACCTTCACCCTGCAGGATATCATCACGCGATACAAGCGGATGGATGGTTTCAAGACACTCTGGCAGCCCGGTACCGACCACGCCGGAATCGCGACGCAGAATGTCGTCGAGAAGCAGCTCCTCGCCGAGGGCACAACCAAAGAGGAGATCGGACGCGATGCCTTCCTCAAAAGAGCCTGGCAGCAGAAAGACAGCTCCGGCAACGCCATCACCCATCAGCTCCGCAAACTCGGGGTCTCCCCTGCCTGGAGCCGTGAGCGCTTCACGATGGACGAGGGACTGGGTAATGCCGTCAAAAAAGCCTTCAAAACGATGTACGACGAGGGCTATATCGTCCGCGGCAACTATATGATCAACTGGTGTACCCACGACGGCGCCCTCTCCGATATCGAAGTGGAGTACGAGGATCATCTGGGCCGGATGTACCATATCCGCTACCCGCTGGTGAACGGCTCCGATGTCGTGACTGTCGCGACGACCCGTCCGGAGACCTACTTCGGGGATACTGCCGTGATGGTGCATCCTGACGACGAACGATACAAAGGTCTCATCGGCAAAAAGGTCAAACTCCCCCTGATCGACCGAGAGATCGAGATCATCGCCGATGCGCATGTCGATATGGATTTCGGTACCGGTATCGTCAAAGTAACACCGGCGCACGACCCCAACGACTACGAAGTGGGTAAACGGCACGATCTGGAGATGATCACCATCTTTGACGAGGACGGTATTCTCAACGAGTACTGTGGCGAATTCGCCGGAATGGAACGCCTCGAAGCGAGAGCGCCGATCGTCGAAAAACTCAAAGAGAAGGGCTATATCGAGAAGATCGAAGACCACCCCCACCAGGTCGGCCACTGCTACCGCTGCAAGAATGTCGTCGAACCCTATATCTCCAAACAGTGGTTCGTCAAAAAAGAGTTCGCCAAAGGGGCAATCGAGCGTGTCAATGCCGGTGAAGCGCAATTCTTCCCTGCCCACTGGATCAACAGCTATAATGCATGGATGAACGATATCCGTGACTGGTGTATCTCCCGTCAGCTCTGGT
>JAOZOG010000526.1 GCA_029933395.1 Sulfurovaceae bacterium
ACGGGCCTCCGCCGCCGCGATGTTCATATGTCTTTGAAGCCATCGCATATCCACCTGAAAGGAGTCTGTCATTCTCTGAATTGTCTGGAGGTACTTTCCCATCTCTCCTTCCAGGGTGGTGGCGACATAGAGGGGTGCGGGCCCCCATCTCTCCATGACTCCCATGTTCCGGAGAGGAGAACGGCTATATAAGAGAGCTCCCATGACGAGTAGATCGCGTCGGTTGCCATTTCGGAAGCAGTGGCCCGTGGCGGTCACGACTTCGATCCGGATATCCGCGGAGATTCCGTACTGCCGATAGAGGTCGAGATGGGATCGGGTGATCCGCTCGGAAAGTTCGGGGTCGATTTCTATCTTTTCGAATCGGGGATCTTCGAAAACGATACCGAACTGCTCCGTAAGATCCCGGAAAAAGCGGGTGCGAAGATAGGGATCCGGCTCCATCGGCGGGATACCGTTGGCTCCGTATCCGTAGGAGAGCCGGGCGAATTGGTAAAAAGGAAAATAGGCACCGACGAACCGGACTTCGTTTCGGGGATCCGTCACTTCCACAAACCGAATGTAGCCGTTGGCTCCAAGCTCGATCGTTCGGCCCCGGGCCTGCCATCTCTGAGGAATCTCTATGACGAAGCTCTTGTCGGACGGTCGCCATGTATGGAATGTGAAACTGGAAGTGGCCGTTGTCTTGCTCCTATCGACGGGTTTGAGAGAAGAGGCGGCGATCGCCAATGTTTTGAAAGTCGGGAAATCGGGAGCCTCCACATCGGTGACCAGGAGCTTTCTTCCCGTTTTTTTGAAAACCAGTTGACGAAGGCTTCCGTCATGGCAGAGGAAAAAGAAGCTTTTCTTTTCGCGGTCCGCAAAGATCCGGTCGGGACGGCATTCCCGTTTCACCTGTGCCACATATTTCGGGATGCTTCCGGGAGGCGTGATTTTCGCCATGCCTTTGTGGTAGCGGATCGTCACCGTTTTACGTTTTCGATCGACCCGGGCCGTTTCGGGGATCGAGAGTTTCAGATTTTTCATCCGTGCCATCTTCCATCGCTTCGATGACTTCTTGACGTGGGAAGGGTGTGAAAGGGAAGGTGCGGAAGAAGAAGTCGGGCACGAGAGAGCCCGGAAGAGACCTCTTCCTTCCCATTTGATCGTGCAGGTATCGACAATGTGTGCCGTAGACGGTGTCAGGTCTCCCACTTCGCTGAATTCGGGATGAAAGAGGATCCGTTTTCCGTTCCGTTCGTAGCTTCCCGTCTGGATGTCCACGATCTCTTTTTCGTTTTCGGACCACAGATCGTAGACTCCTTCCGCGAGTTCCATATGGATGTCGGGTCGTCCGGAGAGGATATACTCCTCTGCCCAGGTCGTCTCGATAAGGAGTAGAAGAGAAATTCCGGCATACAGCAACGTTTTCGCCATGACATTCCTCCT
>JAOZOG010000019.1:0-17192 GCA_029933395.1 Sulfurovaceae bacterium
TATCTATGCATTTATCAATTCATTATAAACGAGAGCGAACAGAGGGACGTAATGTCCAATATCATCAAAAATTTCATCTGCCAGTGCTTCGTGATAAGTATGTGTTGCCAAGTTTCTGTTGTCTACCATTTCCAACATTGTTAACACTTGTGCTTCATCCAAGTGGGCAGTTGCAAAAAACTCACGTATGCAGGACTTGGGAGATCGGCACTCCACACCTTCTACTTCAAACAGAAACACTTTGATGGACTTCCAGGCAATTTCAAGTGTGAATTCAAAGCGCTGAATGGTTGAGTCTCTGTAGAAGGAGAATTCATCCATACCTTTGAATTTCAAACTGCGTTGATGAGACTCTTGCAGGCGGGTAAGTGCACTTTTGAAATCTGCCAACTTCTTTTCTAGTGCCATTTGATCCCCTCTTCCTGAACAACTTTCTTGAGGTGTGGTGCCCTGGAAAGATCTATGAGGTCGATTTTGTATGGTATCTGTGACTCTTCGATGAGAGATTTGATCTCGATAAATTTTTTTCTTAGAGAGGTATCGCTCTCTATGGCAATGTCATAATCGGAATAGGGTGATGCAGTGCCTTTTGCACGAGATCCAAAAAGGTATATTTTCCCTTCCGGAAAAGATGATATCAGCAAGCTCTTGAGCTCTTCTATTGTTCTCATAAGGTCATTATAGCATAATTGAAAATGTGTAAAATGATAACATTTAGGGTCGGGAACTAAATCCTAAATTCCTTAACAATGATCGATAGCGACACATCATAATTATGCCAATCAAAGTGATTTCGTGTCATGATAATCGCTCTGAAAGGGGGCGTGATGAGCGAAGAGAAAAATACCTGCTATTTTTACGGCAAAGAGAGTGAAGCGTTTGTCACAAAGCTGAAAGAGGAGGAAGAGGACGGACGGATCTTTTTTGTATCGTTTGCGCTGAACGATGTCTTTCCTGCGGTGGAGTGGGATCGTATCGGCCATTTGATTGTGACAGGCAGCACCGAAGAGATCAAAGTCATCTTCGGGCTGGCCAGAAAATATCACTGCTCCATCGGTATCGTTACACTGCCTGGACAGGAGAGAATGGCCAAAATACTGGATCTTCCTGATGATACGATGGAAGCTTTCGAGTTGGCAAAGCAGCCGTCCGAAAAGAAAATCGACCTCTTCTATTGTAATGACCTCCTGGTCTTGAGTGATGTGCGTATCGGCAACACCACAGCACTAAAAGAGTATGAGTTTCAGTTTTCGGAGTATAGTCTTCTGAAACGATTTGGGCTGTTGTGGCAGGCATACAGGAGAAAGCGTCTTCTCAAGCATTATCAATTCAACCTCAGGACGGAAAAAGAGGAGCAGATCACTCTCTCGGCCATAGGAATGATCGGTATAGGCTACAACAACCGCAGCTGGATCGCCACACGGATGGTCAAGCTTTTGAGTGCGATCGACGGACAGCATCTGTTGCTGATTCTTTCTCCCCTCTCCCTTTTTCAATATTTCGTTATCTCTCCGCTGACACTGCTTTTCCAGAGATGGAGAGGAGATCGGCTTCCCTCCTCCTGTGGGTATATCAAAAGCAACCGTATCGAGCTCGACTGTCTGGAACCGGTCAAAGTCGTCATTGACGATGAAGCGGCAAGGCAGACACCTGTCGTGCTACAGACAGAGAGCGAAGCACTGGCCCTGAGTGTCGGTAAAACGTTTTGGGAGAAGCAGTCGGCATCCAAAACGGAGCGTAACAGCATACGGATCGATAATGTTCCCAGAGACGAGGAGACGATCCGCTATCTCGGAAAGGGTCTGCCGCTATTCAGACATGCATCCAAAGAGCAGTACGCTGCCCTTTTCGGCAGTTTGCGTGAAGAGGGAAATATCAGCAGCACTTTTGTTATCTTGCTGGTGATCGCTACAATGATCGCCACGTTGGGGCTCTTCATCAACTCCAGCTCGGTGATTATCGGTGCGATGATCCTCGCACCGCTGATGCAGCCTATCGTCAGTCTCAGTATGGGTGTGTTGAGGCAGGATGGGAGCCTGACAACCAATGCCGTCAAGACGATCGGTATCGGTATGGTACTGACGATCGCTACCGCTATGTTTATCGCCTATCTGACCCCGATCAGAGAGATGACGAATGAGATGGCGGCACGGCTCTCTCCCACGATACTGGATATGCTGATCGCTATCGCATCGGGCATCGCCGCAGCGTATGTCAAAAACGACGAGAAGATCTCCGCCTCCCTGGCAGGCGTGGCGATCGCCGTCGCGCTTGTCCCGCCTCTGGCGGTATCGGGTATCGGATTGGGATGGGCTGACTGGCATATTTTTTTCAATGCTCTGCTACTCTTTGTCACCAACCTGATCGGTATTGTATTCGCGGGGGCGTTGACTTTCCTGGTACTGGGCTTCGCTCCGATCCATGTCGCCAAAAAAGGGATCGCTATCTGGACAGTGATCGCTCTGCTGATCGCCATACCGCTCTATCATTCGTTTGAAACGATGAAAGAGTCTGCCAATGTACGCAGTACGCTGCTGCATGTGGCATTCGATATCAATGGCAAACGTGTCCATCTCAACAGGATAGAATATCTTCCAAAAGGAAAAGAGGCAGAGGTGCGCTGCGAAGTGATCGTGGACCAGAAGCTCAAAAAAGAGGATCGGGAGTACCTCAAAAAGGTGATCGAAGAGGTTGTCGGCAAACCGGCAAAGGTGATCGCGACATTCCGGTATGAACTTTAGAGATGCCCTTTAGGGTTTAATCTTACAGAATATCATGCAGTTTGTTGGCATCCTGCATCCAACTGTTGAGTGCATCCCACTCCTCCTCTTCGACCATTTGGCGGCACTTCTCCAACTCTTCGTTGAAGTGGTCGATGGCCAGAAGAAGATTCGTTTTATTCTGACGAAAAACATCCTCCCACATATCCGGTGAACTTTTGGCGATTCGGCTCATATCTCTGAATCCGCCCCCTGCCAGTGCAGTAATGCTCTTGGGTTCCTCCTGCCGCATCACGGCATTGGCGAGGGAGTAGCTGAGTGCGTGGGGCATATGGGAGATAAATGCAGCATGCCGATCATGCTCGTTCGCTCCCATAAAGACGATCTTCATTCCGATTTCGCGGAAGAGTTTCAGTGCTGTTTTCTGCTGGTGCTCTCCACTCTCTTCGAGATTGCAGAGGACGACGACTTTTTCCCTGTAGAGGCCCTCTACCGCTGCGGAAGGACCGAATTTTTCCGTACCGGTCATTGGGTGGGCAGCTACGAAGTTTTTGCGGATGAGAGGTGGGACGGAAGCAACGATCTTTGCCTTGGTACTCCCCAGGTCAATGATCGTGCATTCGGGCTTGACACCTTTGAGGGTTTGTAGGGCGGTGATGATGCCATCGACCGGTATCGCAAGGAAGATGACGTCGCAGTCGCGTATCGTCTCCATATCGGGGGCAATCCTATCGACCAGACCAAGCTCCAGCGCCTGGGAGCAGTGCAGGTCATTATGATCGAGGCCGATGATCTGATAGGTGGGGTCACAGGCCTGAAGAGCGATCCCCAGTGATCCTCCCATCAATCCCAATCCAATGATACCGATTGTCATCATTTTGCCCTCTTTTTTTCTTGTATTATATCATCAGGAGTTGGTATTTTGGCTGGAACAGGGATGCTCTTTGTGGGCTCATATACCAGCCAAAAAAGCCCTTTTTAGAGGATATTTAGTAAAAAAAAGATAGAATTGTGAACAAATGGAAGTACCCTGAATTATTTGGATAGAAGGAAGTATATCAATGATGAGAAAGATTACACTATTTTGGATCGTGGCAGGTACATTGTTGTTTGCCCAGCAAAAAGTAAAACAGATTAAATTTGACGGCCTGCTTCACCTCTCGCCGAGTGTCGCGAAAGAAGTTGCGGGAATCCGGGAAGGTGATACCGTCGATGCTGAGCAGATCGATGAATCGGTCAAAAATCTTTACAGCCAGGGATACTTCAAAGACGTATGGGTAGAAAAGAAGAGCAATGGCGTACTGGTCTACCATTTTGATGAGAAGCCCGCTATTTCCAAGGTTACGATCAAGGGGTATGGAACCGGAGATGACGGCAAGAAGCTGCTTCAGGGTATCGGGCTGAAAAAAGGTGACCTTTATGATGAGCGCCGAATCGAAAAAGCCAAGCAGGCCCTGATCAGCAAGGTCGAGAGCGAAGGCTATTACGATACGGTCGTCGAAGTCTACAAGAAGAAGGTCAACGACAGCTATGCGATCACTTTCGATGTCAACAAGGGCGAAAAGATCAAGATCAAAAAGACCAACTTCATCGGCGCAAAGAATCTTGATAAAAAAGAGCTGGAGCAGGATCTGGTCAATAAAGAGCCCGGATTCTGGAGCTGGGTGCCTTTCTTTGGAGAGAGTGATGCCAAAGTCGATCAACTTCCTTACGACTCTATGCGGGCACGTGAAGCCTATATGAAAAAGGGATATATCGATGCCAAGGTCAGCAAACCGCTGATGCGTGTCGATACCGCCTCCTATAATGCCCAGATCGATTACCTGGTAAAAGAGGGTAAGCAGTTCCATGTCGGTAAAGTGGCAATAGCGCAGAGTGTCCCCGGTCTCAAGACAGCTGACCTGATAAGCGAACTGAGGCTCAAAAAAGGCAAAGTTTTCAATATCAAAAAGATGCGTCTGGATATGAAGTATCTCAAAGAGCAGGTAGGGAATCTGGGCTACGCCTATGCCAAAGTCAATCCAAATTTTCATAAAGATGAAAAGAGGGGGATCGTCGATCTTCAGTATCAGATCATTCCAGGGAAAAAGGTCAAAATCAATGATGTATTGATCTCCGGAAACGATGTTACCAAAGACAGGGTCATTCGACGCTACATCTATCTTGCACCGGGAGACCTCTACAACTATACCGACCTCAAGGACAGCAAGAGTGCGTTGGGACGAACCGGATATTTTGAAAAGGTGGATATCGCTACGGAGCGTATCAGCGAAGACAAAGTCAATCTGCTCGTCAAAGTCAAAGAGGCGCAGACGGGAAGTATCTCTGCAGGTGGCGGATATGGTAGTTATCAGGGTGTAATGGTCAATGCCAGCATCTCCAATAAAAACCTTTTTGGTAGCGGATTGAGCGGTAATCTGGGGGTAGACTGGTCCCAGATCTCAAGGAGTGCCAATATCTCCCTGACCAATCCACGAGTCTGGGACAGCGAATACAGTATGAGCTTCAGCCTCTTCACGCGCTACTATGAGTACATCGACTATACGACAGATCAGACCGGAGGAAATGTGATGGTCGGACGCCGCTTTATGCGTCACCTCTATCTCTCCGGGGGTGTAAGTTACATGGATAACTCTTCAGAGATCAATGAGGATTCGGCATACGATTCCAATGCGATCGAAAGACTGCTCTATGTCGACCAATATACCAAAACTTCCGGTTTGCTGGGTATCAACTTTGACAACACGGATAATTACTATACGCCAAGAGAGGGCTTCATCGCAGGACTGAATCTGGAGTTTGGCTCCTTTGATGGTGATTTGACACCGATCGATATACTTTTTTATGACAGTTATGCCAATATGACCAAACTCTATGCACGCTTCGGTGCCTTCTATGGTATGGAGGATCTGATCGACTACGATTTGATTATGAGATTCAAAGCGAGAGGTACCTGGCTGGAGCACGGTGAAAATGAAAAAGTACCGACTGCGGAGAGACTCTATATGGGTGGTGTGGGAAGCGTGAGAGGATACAGTCCCTATTCGATCTCTCCCTATATCTCTTATGTCGACCCCAATACCGACCTCATCGTTGAAAACAGGTTTGGTGGAGACAAAAGAGCTTCGGCTACAGTTGAAGCGAGTATTCCTCTCTCCGAGTCAGCCAAGATGCGTCTGACCTTCTTTGCGGATGCTGGGCATATCAAGGCTGACAAAGTGAAGGGTGGGACCTTTGTCAAGAACGACTTGACGCGAAGTTCTGTCGGGGCACAGATCGAGTGGCAGTCACCCTTCGGTGCGATCAACCTGGTTTATGGATATGCCCTCGACGATGTACCTGATGACGAGAAGGCACCCTTTGAATTCTCTATGGGAACGAAGTTTTAAAATCTTTTATCGTGGGCATCCCGCCCACGGATATGTCACAACAACAACCAACCATCCTCATTTTCCCTTTTTCGGAAACGCGACTTTAGCCGCGTAAAAAAATAACTTCTTTTTATAGTCTTTTTTTCAGCGACTGAAGTCACTGCTCCTGCTCTTCTCTAAAACGTATAAGTCGGAATGCTGCTTCTGTCTTTGATGATAATAGCAAAAGCGTGTGGTTTTTTCAGCGATTTGATCGACTCTCTGGCATGGTAGAGAGACTGGTCGGCGTGGATTGTCAGCGTCTGATTGGCGTAATGAAAATCGATGACTGCCTCATTGGCATTTTCGTGCAGAAGCAGGGTGAGATTGTAGATGAAACTCAAACAGCGCATCGACTCCTTTTTGGGAAGCAGCGAACGATACTCTCTGTAGAGCGATTTCTTCAACAGTGAATCACCGGAGGTGCGCAGCAGCAGGGAGATGAGAAGCATCTCTTTGTGGCTGAAGGCGTAATTGAGTTCCTGAAGTGCAATGTAGAAGGCATGCTGTCGGGCTTTGTAGATCGTCAATGTTTTGCCAATATTGGCAAGCTTTAGGGCGGCGTCCATACTGTTGCGATACTGCGTCGGCAAAGCAAATTCTCTGTGACAAATATCATAGAGTTCGGAGGCGACTTTCATACGGTGCGATGCGCTCGAATCTTTGGCGGTAAGATTGTCGAAGCGGTCAAGGATACTGCGGATGCTTGGATTGAGTCCTTTGGGAAAGCGGAGCCTGCTGTTGCGGAGGAAATCTTTGAGAAACAGCCCCTCCCTGACACCGACACCACTGGTGATCACCTCTTTGGCTCCAATCTCTTTGAGGATTTCCAGAAAAATCAGTGTCCCCTCCCGAATCGTATCGAAACGCTCCTGCTTGAGATTGAATTTCTTCAAACCCTTGGCACTGGAGAGGGTGATCGCAGTGAGATAGTCACGCTCCTCTTTGACACTGTAGTGAAAGGCGTGCAGTTTATCGAGTGGATAGTCCCGGCGAGTCATAATGCCCTTGCTCAATGCTCTGGCTGTGCCGCCTATGCCGACAGCCATTGGAGACCTGAAGGAGTCAGGGAGCCGCTTCAGTTCCTCTTTGATGTAGCGGTGCGCCTCCTTTATGGATGCTTTGCGATCGAAAAAGAGTTCTTTGATCCTGACGGTACCGATATTCAGAGAAAATGTCTCGATGATCTCTCCGCCGCGAATCAGAGCCATGTCGGATGAACCGCCTCCGATATCGACAGTAATGGCATCGGTGAGAGGGAGGAGATTGGCGGCGGCGATAGCACCCAGCTCCGCCTCTTTGTTTCCATCAATAATCTTGATGGAGAGATGAAGGTTTTTGCGTATCCACTGGACGAACTCCTGCCCGTTCGGTGCGTCTCTCAGTGCAGAGGTGGCGACACAGAGTATTTTCTGGACGTGATACTTTTTGGTTGTCTGGATAAAGGACTCAAGTGCGAGATAGGCACGCTCGATGCCTATTGGTTGGAGGTTGCCACCTTTGGCGTAGGCACCCTCGCTGATACGTACTTTGCTTTTTTGTTCGCTGATCAGATGAAAACCGAATCGACTGGTACGTTCAAAAATAACCAATCTGGCCGAATTGGAACCGATATCGATAATCGCTGTTCGTTTGGCCATCAGAGACTCATCTATTCCTCGTTTTGCAGTTGCTCGAATTTAAATCTCAACTCTTCGACATTTTCCACCGTATTGGGGTCAGAGATGATACAGTCGACTGGACAGACAGCAATACAGGAGGGTTCGTCATAATGGCCGACACACTCTGTACATCGGTCTACATCGATAATATAGATAGGATCATTCTCTTCAATTGCTCCGTTGGGACACTCTTCGCGACATGCATCGCAGGCGATACATTCATCAGTTATCATCAGGGCCATATTTACCTCAGCTCGTTAAAATTTATGCTGTTATAGCTTAACAAACCTTATGCTCTATTTAAAGTATTTAAAATTACTCTATAGTAGATTTATACTTTGCAAAACGGGTATTTCGGTAGCCGCACCCTGGCGATGGTTCCCTGCTTGTCATTTCGGTTGAGGATCTCCACTTTTGCCCCCATACTGTCTGCTGCGATCTTGACCAGGAAGAGTCCCAGGCCGACACCGCTGGAGTCTTTGGTTCGCAGAAAAGGAGCAAAAAGATCTTTGCCTTCATCGATACCCTTTCCTTCGTCAATCACTTCGATGACAAAATAGTGCTTCTCCTGATAGCTTCTCAGTTCGACATTCTTGTCTTTGGGAGTAAATTTGAGTGCGTTTTGGATGAAGTTTTGCAAAATCTGCGACAGAAGCAGCGGTTGAATGTGCAGGATACACTTTTCCGGCTTCAGGTGGTAGCTGAACTTCTGTTTGTTGGCATCGCAGAGGATCTTGTAATCATTTGCCTTTTGCTTCAGAAAAGCGATCACATCGATATCCCGGGGTGTTTCGAACTGGGCACCCTCCGCCCTGCCAAACTCCAGAATAGAGCTGACGATTCTGTTCATCTCGTCGATCGAGGTGATATTTTGCTGCAGCGCTTCCCTGAGATCCTTTTCGGTCGTATTGCGCTTGAGCAGCGTCACCTGTGTTTTGGTTTTCATCACGGCCAGGGGTGTTTTGAGCTCGTGGGCTGCACCGATGAAGAGCTCCTTTTTATATTTGACGAATCCCTGGATACGTGTAATCAGTGAATTGATAGAGAGGGCAAGCGGTTCGAACTCGAGAGGCAGATCATCGCTGACGATGGGTTCCATCATCTTTTCATTTCTCTCCGAGAGTTTTTTTGAGAGCGTACGTATCGGGCTGATCAGCATGCCGGAGAGAAAATAGGCATAGAATATGATCAATCCCATACTGACGATATTGATCAGGATAATGGCCCTGTAGACATACTGCTGTACATGTTTCTGCTCCGTGACGTTGGCAGAGATATTCAGATAGGTCTGGTTTTCGAAATTGTAGGGGAAAAGCAGTTCGATAAAGTACTGTTTGTCTCTTTTGACGGTACGGATATGGAGTGGTTTATAGTGCGATTTTGGCATATAGATGATTCTGGCATTGATCTTGAGTGTCTTTCTGAGGATTTCGCCATTCTCTTCGATACCCTTCTTGACATCAGGGTAGGTCGCGAAAAGATACTCTGCCTGCTTCATCAGCGAAGAGCGGAGCTCCTTGTCGACACCATAGGTGATATAGCTGTAAAGAATGAGTGAAAAAACGAGAAGCAGTGCCGCCATCGCGGCGGAGAGCTTGATGAGAAAACTGGTTCTTATGCTTTTTTGGGAAAGCAAAATCGATAGCCTCTTCTTCGCACGGTTTCAATCGTCGTGATATTGAGAGGTTTGTCCATCTTTTGGCGGATCTGGTTGATCGCCACTTCGATGACGTTGGGGGTGACCAGTTCCGGCTCTTCCCAGATCGCATCGAGCAGCTGCTCTTTGGAGACGATCTGATCTTTGTGCATAGCAAGGTGGGTCAGGACTTCAAAAGGTTTTCCTTTGAGTTCGACTTCCACTTTGTTGTAGAGTATCTTCTCCTCTTCGGGATTGATGACGAGGTTGTCGATTTCGATGATATTGCTGCCGCCAAATCGAAGTTTCGCTTCGATCCGTACCAGCAGAATTTCAAAATCGAAAGGTTTTTTGATGTAGTCATCCGCACCGGCGCGAAGTGCTTCGATCTCACTCTCTTTGTCGTCACGTGCAGAGAGGACAATAATCGCTGTTTTTGGGGTTTTTGCCTTGATTTCGGGGATCAGGTCGATGCCGTTGCCGTCAGGAAGCATCCAGTCGAGCAGTACCAGGTCGTAATTGCGGATATCAAGGTAGTAACGCCCATCGCTGAGGTTTTCCGCTACATCATTTTGGTAGCCGAACTCTTTGAGACCGTCAGAGAGTGTTTTGCTGAGTGTCACTTCATCTTCGATAATCAATATTCTCATAAGTGAAGATCCTTTTTATTTAAGATATATTTAAAAGTATAGCACAATTTTGGGAAATATTAAAATTTTTTTAATCAGTTTTTGTGCGATTCTTTTTCCGGAGAGATTTCCCAGCTTTGACTCAAGCTGACCCTGCAGTTCTTCAGGATATCGGGCTTGCTGATTTTAAGTTTCAGTTTTCTGATGGCGGGATAGAGTGCGATAATCTCTGTTTTGAGATCCAATAGGGCCTCTTCGAGCAGCATAAAGCGCTCTTTTTTGATACGCAGCCCGATCATCTCCGCGAGTTCCGCATAGTCGATAAAGGATTGGCTGCTGTAGGTGTAGACTGCTTCGAGGTCGACAAGGACCCGCTGTTCGTGCTCCCGTTCAAAATCAAGCAGGCCGATGATGGCATCGATCTCCAACGATTCGATATGAATCGTCATACCACTGCGCCCTCCTCTTTCTTGAAAAGTCTGACGATGTTGGGGATATGTTTGTAGAAGATAATGAGCGAGATGACCCAGACAGGAGAGTGGGAGTGGATCCCGGGTACGTCTGGGTAGATCAGATAGCTGGCAGCGACAAATGCAGCCAGTGCGACGAGTGAGGAGAGAGAGGAGATCTTGATTGTCTTGCTTGCAACACCCCAGATGATGATAGCGACAAGTGCAGCCAGCGGCATCATGATGGCCAGGACACCAAACCCTGTCGCGACTCCTTTGCCTCCTTCAAACATCAAAAAGGCGGAAAAGCAGTGTCCGATGACTGCCAGCACGGCAATCGTCCAAAGCACCTCTTCATCTGCACCCAGCATCATCGCGATCAGAAGTATGACGATACCCTTGGCTGCATCGAGAAAGAGCGTCAACGCACCCAGTTTTTTTGCCAGTCTGGGATCCTTCTCTTTGACCACACGGAGCACATTGGTCGCTCCGATATTGCCGCTTCCGGCCTCTTTGATATCGACGCCTGCGAACTGTTTTGCCAGCAGATATCCAAAAGGAATGCCCGAGATCAGGTAGGTTGCCAGATAGAGAAGTATATTCTGATTGAAAAAATCCATTTTGTTCCATTCTGTATTTGGTTAAGGCCAGTGCCAAAGAGCCCATAAGGTGCAATTTTAACCGAATTTAGATAAAATAACCGGAATTCTGCTGAAGAGGGATAGCAATATGAGTATAGATTACAGAGCTGAAATCGAAAGAATGAAGCGTGAACTGGATGTCACAGTCGTGGCACACTTTTATCAGCGTGATGAAGTTTTCGAGATGGCGGATATCACCGGAGACAGTCTGGAGCTTGCCAGACGATGCCAGGCGGACAGCAATCCATGGGTTGTTTTCTGCGGTGTCGGTTTTATGGGGCAGAGTGTCAAGGTGATTGCACCGGAAAAGCGTGTCCTGATGCCCAAAATCGCCTGCTGCGCCATGGCACGTATGATCGACGGAAGCTACTTCGATGACAGTGTCAACTATATGGTAGAGAGAGGGATTGACAAAGAGGATATCCTGCCGATCACCTATATCAACTCCGATGCGACCGTCAAATCCAAAGTCGGCGAGATGGGCGGTCTGGTCTGTACCAGCTCCAATGCCTTCAAGATCATCGAAAAGGGGCTGGAGAGCGGCAAGAAGATTCTCTTTGTGCCCGACCGATGCCTGGGGCAGAATTTTGCGATCCAGATGGGCCTGAAATCCTGCGTGATCGGTGAAGGGGAGTGTGATCCCAAAGAGGCGGATGTGATCTGCTTCAATGGATTCTGTTCGGTCCATCAGCTCTTTACAGTCGATGATATCGAATTTTACCGCAACCGATATCCCGGCATCAAGATCGCCGTCCATCCCGAATGTGATCCCAAAGTCGTGGCAGCAGCAGATTTTTCCGGATCGACTTCTCAGTTGATCAAATATGTCGGAGAACTCGACCCTGAACAGAAAGTAGCAGTCGGTACGGAGTACAATCTCGTCAATCGAATGCGCCAGAAAAATACCTATGTCCTCTCGTCTACCAAGCCAGAGTGCCCGACAATGAATGAGACGACACTCGAAGATCTCTATCGTACGCTCAAATCGATCGAGGATGAAGCACCGATCAATGAGATCGTTGTGGATGAACATACGACAAAATGGGCCAATGTGGCGCTCCAGCGGATGCTGGATATCAAATAGAAAGAAGCGATAATGCTCAAAGAGAAGTTTGTGGAAGCACTGGTCGAAGAGGATGTGGGGAGGGGGGATCTCTTTTCGCGTGTCAGTTCCCACCGGCAGATTCGTGCCTATGTGATTGCCAAGAGTGACGGTGTATTGAGTGGTAAAGAGTACGTGGAGGTGCTGGTTCGAAAATATGGTCTCAAGTGCGAATGGGCTTTCAATGACGGTGACCGATTTGTCAAAGGTGAAAAGCTGGTATGGGTGTTTGGGGACAATAAAACACTGCTTGCACTGGAGCGTTCGATCCTTGATCTGCTGCTGCACGCCAGTTCGATCGCAACCTTGACGGAGCGCTATGTCAAAAAGATCGAAGGAACCGGTGTCAAACTGCTCGATACCAGAAAGACACGGCCTCTTCTGAGGGAGTTTGAAAAGTATGCCGTGCGTTGTGGTGGAGGTGTCAACCACCGTATGGGACTCGACGACTGCCTGATGCTCAAGGATACCCACCTGCAGACGATCGGGGACCTGGAAATTTTTATGGAAGAGGTGCGGCGAACCATCCCCTTTACCTCGAAAGTGGAGATCGAGTGCGAAAGCTTTGAAATGGTGGAGAAAGCGATGGCTGTAGGTGCGGATATCGTGATGTGCGACAATATGCCGATCGAAGAGATTCGCAGAGTTGTGGCATATCGCAATGCCAACTATCCTCATATCCTCCTTGAGGCTAGCGGCAATGTGACCCTGGAGACGATTGGTGCGCTGGCGCAGACAGGGGTAGACGCTATTTCGTCGGGAAGTATCATTCATCAGGCCAACTGGATCGACCTTTCGATGAAGGTTGAAGAGAGAAGCAGATTATCGTAAGGATGCAGCCGCAGAATCTGAAAACGATGATCGATCGCCATCGTACAGTGACGATCCTTTCGCATATCAATCCGGATGCCGATGCGATCGGGACGTCTCTCGGGATCTTTGCACTCCTCAAAGCGTATGGCAAACAGGTAGAGGTTGTGAACTATTCAACGGATCTGCCTCTCTATCTCGACTTTTTGCCAAATTTCTCCAAAATAAAACATAAAATAGACTATGCAGAGAGTTTGATTATCGCGTGTGACTGCGGAAGTATCGACCGTCTGGGTTTCGATGTTCAGGGAAGAGAGATCATCAATATCGATCACCATCAGACCAATCAGCAGTATGGTACCCTGAATCTTGTGGACCCCCTGTTGACGGCCAGTGCACATGTCGCTTACTCTGCGATGGAGGAGAATTTCCCCATTGGCAAAGAGACTGCAACCTGCTTCTATACGGCACTGCTTTCGGATACCCGCTATTTTACCACCGGCAATGTCGATGAGGAGACGTTTGCATTCGCAGTCGAGCTTCTGGCCTGCGGAGCGGATCATCAGCGTGCTGCCTTCAATATGACACAACGCCGCTCTCTCGCTTCGCTGAGGATTTTGGCCAAAATCCTCGATACTCTGACGCTGCACTGCAATGCGACGGTGGCCTCTATGTGGGCTGACCGGGAGATGATCGCCGCCACAGGGGCTAGAATGAGCGATATGGACGGCGTGGTCGATTATGCCCGCTCTCTGGCAACGGTGGAGATTGGAATACTTCTGGTAGAAGAGATATCACAGATCAGGGTTTCGCTCAGAAGCAAGACGAAGGATATCTCTTCAGTGGCCGAATATTTTGGCGGTGGCGGCCACAAAAATGCTTCCGGCTTCACGATAAAATCCGGAAACATTGAAGAGATTTTGGATAAGATTCTAAAACAAATAGACCTAATGAACAGAAAAAGAGGAGAAATAACGTGCTGAGAAGAAGAGGAAGAAAAAGTAGTAAGATCGGTTGGATAATCCTTCTGATATTGATTTTGGGTGGAGGTATTGCAGCGGCAGTCTATCTCTATACTTCCGAAGAGTTCGAGCGCGTGCCTCCCCGGATCGAAGTGCCGGAGTACAGTTACTGGAATGCCAAAGATCCTCTGGAAGTCAAGATCACGGACAATTATGGATTGAAAAGCTATCAGGTGATTCTGAGTGACGGAAAAAATGATGTACCTGTCGCAGTGGCCGATTTCCTGGGAGGTGCCAAAGAGAAGACAATAGCCGTAGAGTATCCGCAGGGCAAACTCGATCGAAAAGCAAAAGTCCTGACGTTGAAGATCCAGGCAACGGATCAGAGCAAGTGGAACTACCTCGCGGGTAACAGCAGTGAGAAAATGATCCAGCTCAAAATCGACTACCGGCGCCCCAATGTCAATATTCTCGCCAACTCCTACAGCATTACACAGGGAGGGAGTGCCCTGGTGATCTTCCAGGCCTCCGATGATGATGCGCTTGCCAAACTCTATATCCAGGCAGGAGGGCATAAATACAAAGCACAGCCCTACAGAGAGGATGGTTACTATGTAGCCCTGATCGCCTGGCCGTTTACCGAAGAGAGTTTTCAGGCCAAAGTGATCGCACAGGACAAGGCAGGAAACAAACGCTCCACCGAGGTGCCGCTCTATCTCAAAAATAGACAATATCGTGTTTCGAAGATCAAAGCTTCGGATAAATTTATCGACGGAAAGATCACTGATCTGGCTGAACAGGACCCTAAATATATGAAAGAGGACAGACTCGAGAGACTCAAATCTGTCAATGAAACGATGCGTATCGATAATGAAAATCTGATCCATGAATATACCTCAAAGGTTTCGGATGAGATTGTAGACAGTTGGAAAATCCGCCCCTTCTATCCGTTGAAAAATGGACAAAAAGTGGCAAGTTTCGGTGATCATCGATACTATTACACCAAAGACAAGAATAAAATCATCTCCGAGTCCTACCATCTTGGGTACGATATGGCGAGCACACGAATGGCTCCGATCATCGCCTCCAATGATGGATTGGTTGTGTTTGCCGACTACAACGGCATCTATGGCAATATGCCGATCATCAGTCATGGTCTGGGTCTCTATACACTGTATGGTCACTGTTCGACACTGAATGTCAAGGAGGGTGATGAGGTACATGCCGGTCAAGTCATCGCCAAGACCGGCACAACCGGCCTGGCAATGGGAGATCACCTGCACTTTGGCATCCTGGTGCAGGGTGTCGAGGTGAGACCTGTAGAGTGGCTGGATAAAAAATGGATCAATGACAATATCAATAAGATTTTCAAGGATGCCGATAAGATTATTTTGAATGTCGATGAGGGAAGTCAGACAAAAGAAAAAGAGTAGGCATTGTAAAATATTTGTATTTTTGGTTTTTTATGCTACAATTGGTCAGAAAAATTGTACTTGGACAAGTATTTTTGATAAACGGAAAAGCAGGGAGTAATGATGAAACAGAGAACAATATCACAATCTGTTGAAGTAGTAGGGATAGGCCTGCATAAAGGTGAGCCTGTCAAACTCCGGCTCGAGCCCCTGAGTGTAGACTCGGGGATTATCTTCTATAGAGAGGATCTGGCGACCAGTATTCCCCTCAACCCCAAAAGTGTCGTCAATACCCAGATGGCGACAGTCATCGGGAGCGAGAAGGGGTCGATTTCAACGATCGAGCATTTTTTATCCGCAGTCTATGCCTATGGTATCGACAATCTGCGCGTGATCGTTGACGGAAACGAAATGCCGGTGATGGATGGAAGCGCAATCAGTTTCTGTCTTCTGTTGGATGAGGCGGGTATCGAGGAGCAGGAGCAGAGCAAGCAGGTGATTTGCATCAAAGAAGAGGTAGAGGTCAGAGACGGAGAGAAGTTTGTCCGTCTCTCCCCTGCGCAGAATGCGACATTCGAATTTGAGATCGATTTCGATCATCCGGCTATTGGGCAGCAAAAAGAGCGTTTTGAGCTCAGTACGACAGGTTTTATCAATGAGATAGCAAGAGCAAGAACCTTTGGTTTTGCCAAGGATATCCAATATCTTCAGAGTCAGAATCTGGCGATGGGCGCCACATTGCAAAATGCCATCGGCCTGGACGATCACAGAATTCTCAATCCGGAGGGGTTGAGGTTTGAAAATGAATTCGTTCGCCATAAGATTCTCGATGCGATGGGTGATTTGATGGTGACGGGATACACGATTCTCGGTACCTACACCTCTTTTGCGGGAAGTCACAGATTGAACTATGAGTTGACATCTGCACTGCTTGCTGACAGTCGAAACTACGAAATGGCAGCGATAGAATCACTGCAGAGTAGAGAATTTGCAAAAAGCTTCGCCTGAGTATTCCCTCCTGATTCTTTCCATCTCCTCCCCTCTCCAAGTGGGAGTCTATCGTGACAGTACACTGATAGAGACAATCAGGAGTGAGAAGAAAATTTCCGAAGTACTGTTGACAATCATTGCTGAACTCCTGGATCGCTATCCGCTCTCCAGGATGATCTATACCCGGGGCCCAGGAAGTTATATGGCGATCAAGTTGACCTATATCATACTGAAAACGATTGAAATCGTCAGGAAAATTCCTGTAGAGGGCTGCAGTGCGTTTGCCTGCAATGACAACAGGCCCATCAAAGCGATAGGAAATCTCTACTTTGTCAAGGAAAAAGAGGCGGTCGTGACAAAACGCTTTGAACAGACGGTTCCCCAGGAGTTTGCTTTGCCTCTCTCACTGCAGGAGCTGATGATCGACAAAGAATCGATACCAAACTATAGTTTACCGGCTGTTTAGTCCGCCAAGAGAAAGAGAGGAAAGTTGTGCGAATAAGTGTACCGGCAACCAGTGCCAATCTGGGACCAGGATTTGATACGCTGGGTCTGGCGATCGATCTGCGCAACGAAATCGTGATCAAGCCCTCACAATTTTTAAGTGTTTCGACCAAAGGGGAGGGGGCGGAAAACCCCAAGATTAAAAAAAACACACTCTTTTTGAATATTTTTGGCGAAAACTATAAGCGCCTGACCAAAAAAGAGCCGATCTTCCGTTTCGAGTTTACCAACCGTATTCCCATATCCAGGGGCCTGGGAAGCTCTTC
>JAOZOG010000019.1:17292-19390 GCA_029933395.1 Sulfurovaceae bacterium
CTCTACAAGAAAGAGGAGACTGTCTACTCTCTCTCCCGTGCCGCTTTTATGACAGGACTCTTTATGAGCGAATCCTGGGACCTGCTGCGCATTGCCTCCAAAGACAAACTTCATCAAACGCGGCGTATGAAGATGATGCCGGATCTTTTTGAGGTGCAGCGTGTTGCGTTGAAGCAGGGTGCCCTGATGAGTACCCTTTCGGGAAGCGGATCGACATTTTTCTCCCTCTGCTATGCCGATGATGCACAGAAAATTGCCGAAGCGCTTCAGAAAAGATTTCCCCATTTCAGGGTTTTTAACAAAGCGCTTGATAATTACGGCGTCACAGCGAATAGTTAAATTCTTTTGGGTATAATGGCGGGAAAATGAACGAACCAATACGTATGTGCCTATCCTGCAGGCAGAGATATACACAAAAATCTATGGTTAGACTACAACAACAGGATGCCGATCAAGTCATCGCATATCAAGGGTACGGTCGAAGTTTTTACCTTTGTCATGACTGCATCATGAATACTAAAAAAATAAGAAGTTTGATAAAACGTCTGAAACAGGACGAAGAATTATTTGTCAAGTTACTAAAGGAGTTAAGCAAGGATGGATAAAGTTAAAATCCAGGAGATCGCTGAAGAAGCAGGCCTCTCCAATAGCATGATGTTGGAAAAAGCTAAAGAGCTGGGGTACAATGTAAAAGCTGCAAACAGTACGATCAGTATGGAAGAGGCTGGAGTACTCGTTGATTTTGCGATCAGCGGAACACTGCCCAAAGGTTTCAAAAAGCCGGCTTCCAAAACAAAAATCACCGTAGTGAAAAAGAAACCAAAAGAGGAAGCAGCCGTTTCGGAATCGTCCCAGGTTGAAACAGTGCAGGCTGAAGAAGAGAAGGCCACTGCTGCAGAAACTGCCGATAAGAAAGAGATCGAACCGGTAGTCGCAGAAGCAGAACCCTCAGAACCGGAAACCGCCAAAGAGAGTAGCGAGCAAGCGGTAAACCCTGAAAGTGTTGAAGCTGAGAAAACAGTGGAAGCAAAAAAAGAAGAGAAGAAAAAGCCGAGAAAAAAGTCTCTCTCCCGGGGCGGTATCACAATCGTTAGAAAAGCGAAGAGGGCGCCGGTCAAGAAGAAAATCAGCATGGCGGACACAACTCCAGTAGCGCCGAAAAAGAAAAAACCCAAGAAAATTGCCGAAGCCAAAGAGAGTGGGCAGCGACTCGACATTACGGTCGGAGGTGACTTTGGGGGCAGTGACGAGATTTATGACGAAGCAGAAGTTGTCATGCTGGACTTCAGTGATAAAAACATCTATGAAGAGATGAAGCGCCAGGATGAGCGGCGCAAGGCAGAGCAGAAGAAGAGAGGCCCACAGGCCAATACTTTCAGGCCGCAGCAGAGGCGTTCGATTCGCCGAGGCGGAGGAAAGAGAAAGAAATACCATAGACACGAAGAAGAGAGAGAGAAGGTCAGCATCATAGAGATTCCGGAAAATGTAAGAGTGTATGAGTTTGCCGAAAAAGTCGGCAAAAGTGTCGGTGAAGTCGTCAAAGTGCTGTTCGCGCTGGGTACGATGGTGACCAAGAATGATTTTCTCGACAGAGATTCAATCGAGATTCTCTCCGAGGAGTTCGAAGTAGAGGTTACCACGATCAATCCGCTTGATGCACTCGATTATGCCGATGCTTACGATGCTGTCGAGGATACAAATCTCGAGGAGAGACCCCCCGTGATCACGATCATGGGTCATGTCGATCATGGTAAAACGTCACTTTTGGACAAAATTCGCGCTACCAAAGTGGCTGACAGGGAAGCCGGTGGAATTACGCAGCATGTCGGTGCATACCAGATAGAAAAAAATGGCAAGAAGATTACCTTTGTCGACACGCCGGGCCACGAAGCCTTTACGGAGATGCGTGCACGTGGTGCACAGGCAACTGATATCGTCATCATCGTCGTAGCAGCTGACGACGGCGTCAAGCCTCAGACACGTGAAGCGATTTCGCATGCCAAAGCGGCGGGCGTCCCGATGATTGTCGCAATCAATAAAATTGACAAGCCAAGCGCCAATCCGGAGATGGTCAAGTCTCAATTGGCAGAGATGGATG
>JAOZOG010000141.1:0-258 GCA_029933395.1 Sulfurovaceae bacterium
TCAAAGAGAGTGCCAGAACTGCAATGACGATATAGAGCAGAGGATAGAGTATCTGTCTGCCCCCTTTTCGCATCACAAAGAGAAACCAGATCACACTGATTGCGAGAATCACCAAAGAAACCGTGCGGATATCGAAATACCTGAATGCAGCGAATACCAGCGGCGCGTAGAGAAGCGAAAGAAGAAAGTTCATCGCAGCTACCGCACCATCGCCCCACTGATATTGAGGACTTCTCCACTGACATAACTGGCTTCATG
>JAOZOG010000141.1:268-5584 GCA_029933395.1 Sulfurovaceae bacterium
ACAGTGCGTTCACCCGAATATTGTATCGCCCCAGCTCTGCCGCCAATGTCTTGGTCAAAGCAATCACACCGCCTTTGGACGCAGCATAGTTCACCTGCCCGGCATTGCCCACGATACCCGAAACAGAAGCGACATTGACGATGCTTCCGCGCTTGTTGCGTATCATCGTTCTGGCAACCGTTCTGATAATATAAAAAAGTGCATTGAGATTGGTTCCGATCACGTCCTCCCACTCTTCATCTTCCATAAAAAAGAGAAGATTGTCCCGGGTAATTCCGGCGCTGTTGACCAGAACATCCACTTCGATATCTTCCAGCACCGTTCGTATCGCTTCTTTGTCTGCAAGATCGAATGAGATCAATTCTCCGTTTTGAATCTTTTCAAGCAGACTCTGGGCTTTTGACCGGTTCTGATGATAGTGAATATAGACGAAATAGCCGTTTTTGGCATACTCCATGACGATCGCTGCTCCAATCGACCCTGTCGCTCCGACAACCAGTACCTTTTTCTCTTCCATCACTTACCTCAGGCTCCCGTTTTCCAGCAGATCCCTGATCGCAGCGATGTCGGTATCCATTCTTCTATCCTCGTAGAGCGGCTTGACAACCCTTCTGATCTCAAGATAGATTTGCTTCAAATGCGGTGACACTTTTTCGCTCCCTCTGATATCGACGGCCTGTGCCATTCCGGCAAAGGCAATCGCCAGCATATTGTAGAGATCGGGGATCATTTTGGCGAAATCGTTGGCTGCAGTCGTACCCATGGAGACTTTGTCCTGGTTGAGTGATTCCGTCGGACGGGAGTGGATGGATGCGGCAGTGGTATTTTTGATCACATCTGCACTCAGGGAACTGAGGCTGATCTGCATCGCTTTGAAACCATGGTAAAAAGGCTCGGTAGAGAGTTTCAGGTTTTCACCCAGACCGCGGTTGAATTTGTGGTCGACCAGCAGTGCGAACTCTTTGTCAAGGAGATCTGCCAGATTTGCCGCACAGATCTTCAATGTATCCATCGCATGGGCGACATAGCCACCGTAGAAATTCCCGGAAGTATAGATCTTTTGATTCTTGCTGTCAATCAGCGGATTGTCGTTGACGGAATTGATCTCCGTCTCTATCCATTTCCTGGACAGGGTGAGATTATCCCGGATGACGCCGAGTACCTGGGGAGAGCAGCGCATCGAGTAAGTATCCTGAATATTCAGTTCGTTATCCTCGAAAAACTTGTCATAGCGGCCATCTCTGCCATGGGTCATCCCTGAGCCTTCGATCTTCTCTCTGATATTTTTGGCCGCCTCTATCTGTCCATCAAATGGCTTCGATTCATGCACAAACTCAGCCACTGGCGTCACGTCTCCCAGCAGCACTTCAAACATCCCCGCGACATAGGATTCCATCGAATCCACTATTATCTCAAATGCCTCAATAGCATCGAGTGCGATCGCACTCATCACGGCGGTACCGTTCATCACAGAGAGGGCCTCTTTGGGCTTGAAAACGTAGGGCTCGATACCCAATTCACGATAAACCTCTTCTGTCTTACGTATCGACCCTCGGTAATAGACCTCTCTTTCACCGGCGATCGCCGCAGCGATATAGGAGAGCGGCGTCAAATCACCGCTGGCACCCACAGAGCCCTGGGAGGGAATCACAGGAATGATATCGTGACGAAGAAGAAGCTCGAAACGGTGCAGAAGCTCCATAGAGACGGCGGATCTCCCCTTGCTCAGAGAGATAGCCCTGATCAGGACCGTATATCTGCATACTTTTGGGCTCAGATTTTCTCCGATCCCACAGCCGTGAAAACGAAAGAGATTTTGCTGCAACCTCGCTGCATCCTCATAGGCAACATAATTTTTGCCACTGGAGCCATAGCCGGTTGTGATCCCGTAGATTGGCTTTCCCTTCTCGATCTCATCGATCAAAAAATCGTGTGCCCGCTTGATCGATGTCGTAAATATGTCGGCTTTCGATATCTCTACCTGCTCAGCTTTTGTGATCTCATCGAGTGAAATATGCCGTGCATCGATTGTCAGTCTCATCGCTTCTCCCAGAAATCATAAAAATTAAACCACTGATTGGGGTATGCTCTGATAATTTTTTCATAGAGGTCCACATAGCTTCGGAGTGCCTTCAGGATCGCTTCCTCTTCATCTTTGGACTGGTCCATCTCTATCTTCAGGTACTCCACCCTGTATCGCCGCATCCCGATCAATATCACAAAATAGACCAGAATCGGTTTTTTCATTTTGTACGCGATCTGGAAGGGACTCTTGTTGAATCGTGCCAGTTCGCCCAGAAAGTCAATCTCAATTTCCGCCTTTTTGGTCGCTGCGCGGTCTCCCATCATCGCCACCACCTCATCATCGAGCAGTGCATTGGCGATCTGTACCGAGGCACTGATCGTACCCTGGTTGAGATCGATCACCCGCACATCCCTTTTGGACGCGATACCATTTTCTATCTTTTTGATATCCTTGAGCATCACTTCACGCATCACGATATTGAGTCTGTTTTGGATATTGCTGGAGTTGGAGGAGGCTGCCCATCCACCAAAATGGGATTGGAGCAGTATCGATGCGTGGCGCAAAATCTCTCTTGGCATTTCACGGTTTTCATACACATAGGTATAACTCTCCGGATCGATTCTGGTGATGAATCGATCCACCATGCAGATAGCAAAGGTCCTCAAATGCGTATAGTAGATTCTGTTATCGAAGGGGAGCCCCAGGTGCTCATAGTATATTTTGAGCGACGCCTTGACATTGCCTGCAAAAATAAAATAGAAAAATGTGACGGGATACATCAGATAGTAGATAAATGTGTACCCAAAGAGTCGATAGAGAAAGAGTACCAGTCCGATACTCCACCCACTTCCTCTCTGTATCGTTTCTGCCATTACGCTTTTCCGGGCAGAATTTTACGCCAGAGCATTCCGGGCCACTTGAACGGCAGTATCTGTATGTGAACCCAGACGATTGTCATCGTATCTTCGAAGTTTCTGAAGTGGCTCACCCTCTCCTCCTGCAGCGGATAGTGGCAATCCACCTGCACCTCCCGTATCTTCTTCCCAGCATCGGCATGCCGCACCAGCACCTCCATCTCCCAGTCAAATCGTCTTGTTTTGACAGGAAGATCCAGGATAGAGACAGGGTAGACCCTGAAGCCCGAAAGCGAATCGGTGATCGTATAGCCTGTATCCCAGCAGGCCCAAAAATTGCTGAACCATCTCCCGAATTTGGACCCGGTCGGTATATTCTCTATATCGAAATTCCTGGCCCCTATGACGATCTCATCTTCGTTATAGCCTTCAACCAACTTTTCGATCTGTGATGCCAGATGCTGCCCATCCCCGTCCATACTGACGGCATGGGAAAACCCCAGCGCTTTCGCCTTTTCTATACCCGTGAGAATCGCCTGCCCTTTCCCCTGATTGCTGTCGTGCCGCAAAAAGTGTATTCTTCCTTTCTCTTCGGGCAAAAAGAGTCCCTCGACAGGCTGATCCGATCCATCATCAACGATGATCAGTTCATAGCCATGGCTTGCGACATCCAATGCAACCTCTTTAATCGTCAGAGGATTATTGTAGGTTGGAATCACAACGATTGTTTTATCGTGCTTCATAGCGTATCTCACTCACTTTTTTACTCCCTCTGGTCACTTTGATTTTCGTTATCTTGCCCTCTTGTTCAATATGGTAAACGATCCTATCATCCGGAAAGAGGTGGGAGATGAATTTACTGTGCGGCACTCTGATCACTTCATCTTGACGGATGCCTGCGATAATCTCTATCTGGACAAAGCCCGGCAGTATTGGGTTTCCGGGAAAATGTGCTTTGAAGAGGGGATGATCTTCCCCTGCAAGCTTCAGCTCCACCCTCTCTTCACTCGCTTCGATGATTTGATAAATATCCGCTGTCAACCGCCCAACTCCGCTATCTTAGTATCTACTATTTTATCCAAAACTAATTAAAATGCCTATATACTTTTTGCCATTATACTACGAGGGTACGGCACGATCGCAATGGAAGAATTTTTCACCCGGAATGACACAAAGACAGCGCTGGAAGCGCAGTATGAAGCGCAGAAGATCGCCTTTGCACCGATCATCTTCCAGGTAGCGAAAACGATGAGAGATACAGGTATTCTGGAGGCACTTTATGAGCATGAGAAAAGTGGCCTGCCACTGGATGAGATCGCACAGAAGGTCAAGTTGGGAAACTACAGTGTCAAGGTACTGCTGGAGAGTGCCCTCAGTGCGGATATCGTCAAAATCGATCGAGAGCAAAAATACCGCATCACCAAAACCGGCTATTTCCTACTCAAAGATAAAATGACGCGTATCAATATGGACTACAACCACTATGTCAACTACCAGGGACTCTACTATCTCGAAGAGGCGATCAGGGAGGAGAGAGCGGCAGGACTCCGGGTCTTCGGAGAGTGGCAGACGATCTACCCTGCTCTCTCCTCGCTTCCCGACGATGCCCGGAAGAGCTGGTTTGCCTTCGATCACTTTTACTCGGACTCCGCATTTTCAGAGGCGATAGAGATTTTACAAAAAACAAGTCCAAAAAGTGTTTTGGATATCGGAGGCAATACCGGGAAATTCTCCACTCTCCTTGCCAAAGCAGATCCCGATATAAAAATAACGATCGCAGACCTCCCCGAACAGATCGCTCTGGCAAAAGAGAGTGTGCAAAAAGAGAACGAAGCAAGTTTGGCAGACCGAATCGACTATTTCACGCTCGATATTCTGGATCTTAACGCTGCACTCCCTTCAGGCTATGATCTCATCTGGATGAGCCAGTTTCTCGACTGCTTCAGAGATGAGGATATCATCGATCTGCTCAAGCGGACCAAAAAAGCGATGGGCAAAAATACCAGACTCTACATCATGGAGCCACTCTGGGACAGACAGCGTTTCGAGACTTCGGCATACTGCATCATCAACACCTCACCCTACTTCACGGCGATGGCAAACGGCTACAGTAAAATGTTCAATGCGCCGGATTTGATCGAACTGATTGAGCAGGCATCCCTGGAAGTCATTGAGCAGATTGATCAGATCGGAATCTGCCAAAGTATTCTAATCTGTAAATAACCCAAACTCTTAGGGTGCCTTTATCAACATCGTGATGCTTCCTGATGCATAAATTGTCTCATCTGACAAACCAATTGCCTCAAAAAGAAATCTTTTGATTGCCCCAACCTCAGTCTCCCTACTTATTTTTATATGATAACGATTCCCCAAGGGGTCAGTCAGGCGCTCAACATTCCTGACAGCAACAAGAAAAGCATGTGAAACAGTTTCACC
>JAOZOG010000527.1 GCA_029933395.1 Sulfurovaceae bacterium
AACCCGCGACCCCGACCTTGGCAAGGTCGTGCTCTACCACTGAGCTACTTCCGCAGACAATTTCGAACCAAAGGTCAAAATTGGAAGGCAATTATACCCATTAATAGTTTAAAAGTAAAGTGCTATAATCGAAAAAATCTATTTTCAGGACTAAAATATGCGAAGTGACGAAATAAAACAGGGCTACAACAGAGCGCCGCACAGGAGCCTCCTCAGAGCGACAGGACTTAAAGAGGAGGATTTTGACAAGCCCTTTATCGGAGTTGCGAACTCCTTTATAGAAATCATTCCCGGACACTTTTTCCTCAACAAAGTATCAGAGATTATCAAGGAGGAGATCCGTGCCAACGGCTGTGTGCCTTTCGAGTTCAACACAATCGGTGTCGATGACGGCATCGCAATGGGGCACGATGGTATGCTCTATTCGCTCCCCAGCCGTGAGATCATCGCCAACTCCATCGAAACAGTTATGAATGCGCACAAGCTCGATGCAATGATCGCGATTCCCAACTGTGACAAAATCGTCCCGGGGATGATCATGGGGGCACTGCGCGTCAATGTACCGACTGTTTTCGTCTCTGGCGGACCGATGGCAGCAGGGCATCTCGCCGATGGCACACCGATCGACCTGGCGACTGCTTTTGAGGCGGTAGGAGAATACGAAGCCGGCCAAATCGACGAAGCCAAACTGACCGAAATCGAGTGCAATGCCTGCCCAAGCGGGGGAAGCTGCTCGGGGATGTTCACCGCCAATTCAATGAACACACTGATGGAGGCTATGGGTATCGCACTGCCCGGAAACGGAACCATTCTCGCCTTGACGCCGGAGCGTACCGAGCTCTACCGAAAGGCAGCGCGTCGCATCTGTGAAATTGCAAAGGATGAGGCAGCCAGCGAAAAGATGAAGCTGCGCAATATCCTCAATGAAAATGCCGTACGCAATGCCTTCGCTGTCGATATGGCGATGGGAGGAAGCTCCAACACCGTCCTGCATATGCTTGCGATTGCCAAAGAGGCGGGGGTCGACTTCAACCTGGCAGATATCAACAAGGTCAGCAAGCGTGTCTCCCATATCGCCAAAATATCCCCCTCGCTGACTACGGTACATATGGAAGATATCAACAAGGCGGGCGGCGTCAGCGCCGTGATGCATGAGATGAAAAAGCGCGGTGACGATATCCTGCTCGACAACCCGACAGTAACAGGCGAAAGCCTCTATGAGCGTGTCGCTGACGCAGAAATCAAAGATACCTCGATCATTCATACGATCGACAATCCCTACTCCGAAGTGGGAGGTCTCGCGATACTCTATGGCAATCTCGCTGAACAGGGTGCCGTGATCAAGACTGCAGGCATTACCGGAGATCGTGTCTTTACCGGTACGGCAGTCTGCTTCGATTCACAGGATGCAGCGATCAAAGG
>JAOZOG010000020.1:0-11253 GCA_029933395.1 Sulfurovaceae bacterium
ATGCGTACGGAGTGTTATGCCATTTTGGAAGACCTGGAGAGAGAAGAGATAGAGGGAGAAGAGATCGATGGGCTTCTGGAAGAGCTGATGGAGCTAAAAACCGTGTAGGGTGTTGTCTCCCAACAACACCAGATCTGCATACTTTGGTATTTGATGCTTCATAATTGATGATCGGTGTTGTGAGGCACAACACCCTACATTACTCTACCGTAACACTCTTCGCCAGATTCCTCGGCATATCGACGTCATTCCCCAGTCTGACAGAGATTTCCAGTGCCAGAAGCTGGGTAATCACCATCATCTCAAAAAACTCAAGCATTGGATGGCTCGACTGAAGTGTCTGGATGAAATCATCTGCGAGTTCGAAGGGTTCCGGTGAGATGGCGAGAATCGTCGCATCCCGGGCACTCAGCTCTTCGACATTACTTTTGATCTTGTCATAATGCAGTGTTTTAGGCATCAGGGCAATGGTGAAGAGTTCGCTGTCGGCCAGTGCGATGGGGCCATGCTTCATCTCACCTGCCGGATAGCCCTCGGCATGGAGATAGGAGATCTCTTTGAGCTTGAGGGCGCCTTCGAGTGCAAGAGGGAAGAAGATATCTCTGCCGATGAAGAAGAATCCGTGTCCATGGAGATAGCGCTTGGAGAGTCTGTGGAGTTTGCTGTGCAGCTTTTCGGTGACAGCCAGGGCCTTGGGGGTGTGGCGCATCGCATCGATTTCGATCGCCCGTGTCTCTGCGCTGATGGATTTGCGCTTGTCAGCAAGATAGACGGCGAGCATCCAGAGTACCATCGCCTGCGTCGCGAATGCCTTGGTGCTGGCGACACCTTTTTCGATACCGGCACGCGTCAAGATCGCCGCATCGCTCTCTCGGACAATGGAGGAGTTGTCGACGTTGCAGATCGAGAGACTCTTGAGGCCGGCACGTTTGGCCATCTTGAGGGCTTCCAGCGTATCGGCAGTTTCGCCACTCTGGGAGATAGTAATGAAGAGTGTTTTGCTGTCGAGCAGGGGTTGTTTGTAGCGAAATTCACTGGCGATCTCGATATCGCAGCGGATTTTGGCGAAGCGCTCGAAGAGGTAGCTGGAGGTCAGGGCAGCATGGTAGCTGGTACCGCAGGCGCAAATTTTGATCGCTTCGATACCATCAAAGAAATCTTCGTCCAGTTCATCGAAAAGAATCTGATCGTCACCGACCCGTCCGATCATCGTATCGCTCATCACATGCGCCTGCTCGTAGATCTCTTTTTCCATAAAGAAGCGGTAGCCGTCTTTCTGTGCCATCGCCTTGTCGGTCGTCAGGGCCTGCTTTTGGAAACTCTTTTTGCCCTCTGCGTCGAAGAGTTCGACTTCGCCTTTTTTGGCGTAGCCATACTCTCCATCTTCGAGGTAGTAAACTTCTGTCGCTTTGCCAATGATGGGAGTGTCGGATGAGGCGAAGTAGACATCTTCTCCGCCAAATCCGATCAGCATCGGGGAGCCATTTTTGGCGAAGAAGATCGTATCGGGAGCCGCTTCGGTGATGAGAAGTGTGGCGTAAGCACCCTCCAGCCTCTCGATCGTTTTTTGAAACGCTTCAAACGGGTTCTGCATCTGATTGTTGTATTTTTCAAAGAGATGCACGATCGTTTCGGTATCAGTTTGGCTTAGAAAGCTGACACCGTCGGCCTGCAGCTCTTTTTTGAGCTCCTGATAGTTCTCGATGATGCCATTGTGTACGACATAGCTATATTGGCCGAGATGAGGGTGGGCATTGAGTTCGGTCGGCTTGCCATGTGTCGCCCAGCGGGTATGGCCGATAGAGATCCCGAAACCTTCCGAAGTAAAATCTTTGGTCTTCTCCCGAAGATTTTTCAGTTTGCCGACTGCCTTGAAGCTATTGAGTTTTTCATCCTCGATGACGGCGATACCAGCAGAGTCATATCCACGATATTCCAGTTCCTGCAATCCGTCCAACAGTATCTCTTTTTTCTCTTTGGGGCCCAGATAACCTACGATTCCACACATTCTATGATTCACCTTGTGTCAATTTTTCTATGATTGTATCACGATTATGGCAAAAGTTCCCATTTTTTTCGATCAGGAAGAGGTCTCTGGCGTGCTTTTTCTGAGTGTGGATCTTGGCAGTGACGATATCGATTTGCAGTGAATCAAAGAGGGTGATGAAAAAGGCGATCAGCCCCCGCTGATCAAGTGTGTTGAGTTTCAATATAGCATAGCTTTTGGAATGGTCGCAATCGATAAAGATCTCCTCTCTTTTGATGGCAGGTATTGGTATGGGAGTTGTCAGCGTGCTGTCAAAGCCCTCTTCGATATAGTTTGCTGCATAGGGGAGTTCGTCTTCCTGGATTTTCTCGCTGAAGTCAAGGCGGAAAAATTTACTCTCATCTGACAGTTTGCAGATATCCATATTGACGAGATTGAGTCTGGAGAGTTTCCCCAGCAGATAGCCAAGATTGAATGGTTTTTTGCTTGTCACTTCGATTGTCAGAAAAAATTTGTTGCTGATTTCGTAGTGAAAATCCTCGATCTTCCAGGAGTTTGTCACAATCTGTAGAATTTTATCTCTTGGGTAGTGCAAAAAGAGAAGGTTGGAGGGGACGGAAAGAATCTTCTTCTGTTCGCCCCTGGAGAGCTGCTTGAATGGCCCGAAGCGTTTCATGCTCTTCATTTTGGTGACACGCATCGCTGTCTCATCCAGCATTTCCGAATGCTCCAGGGATTCGATGGATTGCGTGTAGAGTGTTTTGAGGAGTCGCGCGGTGAAAGTATTGTAGATATCATTTCCGACACCGCTCATATCTGCATAGGTCAGAATATAGATCATGTCCAGCATCTTTTTACTCTTGAACTGTGAAGCGAACATTAGAATCGTTTTTTCGTTATAGAGATCCTCGCGTTGTGCAACATTGCTCATCAAGGTATGGTTATGAATGAGAACAACCCCCGCCTCTATCATCTCCTCTCTCAGACCGAGTGATTTGGCAAAGATCCTGAAGAGGGATGCACCCACCAGAGAGTGGTCTCTCTTGCGTCCTTTTCCGGCATCGTGCAGGAGTGTTACCAGCTTGATCATCTCCTTCTCTTCTGTGTCGAGTGCATCGTAAAGCGACCGGATGAAAGAGTCTTTGATATGTTCCAGATGAAAAATAGAGACAAGCAGATGAATATCGACGGGAAAACGGTGGTATCCATCAAATTGTGGAAGATCGATGATTTTTTTGAGCGGTGGAATAATATAGCTGAGAAGTCTTGCCCTCGAAAGTGTGATCAGAATAGAGTAGGCGTGCGGACTTTGGAAGATCCGTCGGATGAGTGGATAGTAGCTTTGGTCTATCTTCTCCTCTCTGGGCGCATGAATCAACTGTTTGAGTAGTGCGGGTGAAGCTTTGTACTCTCTGTTTCGGGCTTGTGTGATGAGTTCTTCCAGACAGGTATACATGTCCGACTCATCTGTTTGTTTGAAGGCTTCAAGAAGCCCCTCTTCGTTGATGCCATACTCTTTGGCAAGGAGGTCGACCCAGATTGTGGTATAGAGATAGACAATCTTGAGACTGCTCAGTACTTTTTGAGAGAAGCGCATATGGGCTCTTTTGTTTGCTTCGTATCCAAGGTAGTGTGCGACATCAGGTATGAGCTCGAGGCGTAGTCGGTCCTCCTTCTTTCCGCTCGCCAGGTGCAGGGCGGAGCGTACGCGGAACAGGAACTCGAGCGCCTGACGAAAAGTGCGGTACTCTACCTCTATGACGATCGACTCGGGAAGCTGAGAGATGTGATCGATATTGTACCGGACTTTTCCCAGCCAGTAGACGAGATTGGCATCCCTGAATCCGCCTCTTCCCTCTTTCAGGTTGGGCTCCATACTGAAGGGAAATTTATGATGGAGCGTATGCTGCTCCTGAAGCCGCTTGAGGACAAAAGAGTGGGGATCGTCGTGTCTGATGGCATTGAGTACATTCTGCACCTCTGTCCATAGATGGTGTGATCCTTCGACAAAACGCGACTCTATCAGGGCTGTCTTGATCGTGATATCGCCTCTGGAAGCTTCCAGGAGCTCATCGACGGTATGGACGCGGTGCCCGAGTTTGAGGCCACAGTCCCAGATGAGATAGAGGATCTTTTCGATGATCTCCTTGGTGTTGTATCCAGGTATCTCTTTGTAGACGATCAGTAGGTCGATATCCGAGTAGACACAGAGTTGCTCGCGGCCATAGCTTCCCAGGGCGGCAAGACTCAGAGGAAGGGAGTTTTTCATAGGCAGGTAGTTTTTGAAGACACCATAGAGTGCAATCTTGAAGATAAGTTTGAGTATCTCATCGATCTTTTTGGTATGCTTGACAAGGAAGTCTTTTCCTCCCGAAGTACTGAATGTTTCATCCAGTGTCGTAAAATAGGCAGCAATATCCGCTTTGAGTACTTTGGCCATCTCGAAATCATTTGCATTTTGATAGAGTAGTTCTTCTATTTTTTCTTTGGTATCCATTCGTAATCAGCCCTAATCTTTTAGTGCTATAATATCAAAATTTTGAAAAACGATATCCGAAAAGTGAATGATAAAAATGAATAAAATCGATCTGATCAAAAAAGTACAAAGTGGTGAACGGCTGAATCAGCAGGAGGGTGAGGCGCTCTACGATCTCGACCTCTATACTCTGGGAGAGCTGGCAGACGGTATCAGAAAAGCCAGGTACGGCAAGAAGAGCTACTTCAATATCAACCGACACATCAACCCGACCAATGTTTGTAAGGATATCTGCAAATTCTGTGCCTACTCCGCCAGCCGCAAAAACCCCAATCAGTATACAATGAGCCACGAGGAGATTCTGGAGATCGCCAAACACTCCTGGGAGAACGGCGCCAAAGAGGTGCATATCGTTTCGGCACACAATCCCGAAGCAGGATTGGAGTGGTATATGGGAGCCTTCCGTAAAATCAAGGAGGCATATCCGGATCTGCATGTCAAGGCACTGACCGCAGCGGAGGTTAATTTCCTGGCTGAAGAGTATGACTTGAGTCACGATGCAGTGCTGGATATGATGATCGAAAACGGTGTCGACTCGATGCCCGGGGGTGGTGCGGAGATCTTCGACGAAGAGGTGCGTGACTTTATCTGTAAAGGCAAAGTGACCTCGGAGCAGTGGCTCGATATCCATCGCAAATGGCACCAGAGAGGCAAAATGAGCAATGTGACGATGCTTTTTGGGCACGTCGAAGCGCGCCGGCACCGCATCGATCACATGCTGCGTCTGCGTGACCTGCAGGATAAGACCGGTGGTTTCAATGCTTTCATCCCTCTGGTCTATCAGCGCGACAACAACTTCCTGAAAGTCAGGGAGTTTCCGACTGGACAGGAGATCCTCAAGACGTATGCGATCAGCCGTATCCTGCTGGACAATATTCCTCATCTCAAAGCCTACTGGGTGACTGCTTCGATCGGTTTGGCCCTCATTGCCCAGGAGTTTGGTGCAGACGATCTGGATGGCACGATCGAAAAAGAGTCGATCCAGTCCGCTGCCGGTGCTGCCAGCAGCCATGGGATGGACCTGAATGAGTTTGTAGGGTTGATCAAAAACAGTGGTTTTACACCGGTGGAGCGGGACAGTCTCTACAATGAGATCAAAGTTTACTAACCAGGGCCAGTAACGAAGCTGTGCACTGTATTGATTGTAGCGCTTCATTCCTCTCTATGAGAGATCTTGAGGCGCTTGAGTGCTGCAGGTATCCAATCCGAAATAATCGTTTCTGCTTATCTCGGACAGAGTTCGCTTGCGTAAATCACGCCGTCGTATTCGATGGCACCGATACGACCATCTTTGCCCTTTTTGACGATACGGGCTGTTGACCTTTCGCCGTCAAAAACCAGGCTGATGGTGTTTTTGCCGACCTTGTAGCTGCCTCTTCCATAAGGGGTATTGAGGTCTTGCAGGGAACCGAAGTAGAAGATTCCATTTGCTTCGAAACGGGCCCACTCGTTGCCGTCTGCATTGTTGCTGCAGTAAAATGTAGCGAGTTGATTGCCTGGGGTGGATGGTTGAGGCGATGTAACCGGTGCGCTCGAGGGAGATATTGCTTCGGTTGCACTCAACGGATCGTAAACCTGCTGCTGCACCTCTTTTTTCACAAAGGTTCGTACGCTTCCGTCGGCATAATGCAGTACCAGTTTATTGCCGTTTTGCTCGTAGGGGTAGAGGACCTGCTTCAAACCGTCGATGATCACGATATTTTTGCCATCGATGCGACAGTGAAAGGGTTTGCCGTTGTAGCGAAGCTCTGAAGAGGAGAGGATCTCCATAACCTGTTCCCCCTTGTCGGTATGGGCGATCCATTTGCCAAGAGGTGGCTGGAACGGTGCGGAGGATGCAGAAGGTGTCGACGGTGTCGATACCCCTATGCCGCCGGAGTGTTGCTCCTGGGAAGTGCGGATCTGAAACTCTCTGCTTTTGAGAAGTTTCCCTCCGAAATAGACCGATATTCTGTAAGTTCCAACCGGCCAGTCGTTGCTCCCGCTGATCTCTTCCTGGATCGCACCTTCCGGAAGTTCCGCAATGACTTTATCTTCCATGAAGACCTCATTGCGGGTACCGCCTGCGTCGACTATCATCGCACGCACCAGAAATTGGTCTCCTTTGTGTGCGCCGCTATAGGTCGCTACCATACTGATCGTATGCTGCTTGGGATCGAATTGATCGGCGATTCCCTCCGGAACCGAATAGCCTTTTTCATCGATAGTGACTTTTCGGGCAAAGAGGATTCTGCCGATTTTCGGATTACTTTTGACGGTTCCGATACCCAGGCCACCGGAGAGCGACTCGCTCTTTGGGTTTCCTACCGAAAATTCCTTCGTGCCAATTTTTTTGCCTTCTGCGTAAACATCGACACGATAATTCCCCTCAGGGAAAAGCGCTTTTCCTCTTGAGAGGGATGCCCTGACGACACCATCCGGCAGGGTTGTTTTGGCATCGACATCGGCGATTTTGTAGTTGGGCGTGGAGATGGCATCGATCGCGATGAAGGAGACACGGATCGACGTGCCGGGTTTGGCATTTTTGTATTTGACGATGGCAAACATTTTGGGTATTTCCGGTGGGAACCTGTCTACGATACCGTTGACGGTGTAACTGTTTTTTCCCTCATTTTTGACAGCCTCTTTCGCCATCACGATTTCGCTGACCTCGACTCCCATTGTGACTGCTGTCAAAAGCAGCAGAGTAATTATTTTTCTCATCCTGCTGCCTACTTGACATTCACATCAATATTGGTCAGTTTCCACGCTCCGTTCTCCTGCATATAGGAGAGGTTGAAATAGAGTTTGTTGGGTGTCGTATCGTAGTGTCCTTTGAGTGTCAAAATGCCATCGTTGATTACCGGTTTGGAATCGAAAACCGGCTGCATAGGGTCAACGATGGTGAAATCTACATTTTTCTCGATAAATACCTTGAAGGCGTTATTGAATTTCTCCGTGGAGACAGCATCCTGAAGTGCTTTGGAGACAGATTGTCGAAAACCCTCCATATTTTTTTGATTGATCGAGAGGGCAAATGTATGAAGGGTCTCTTTGACCAGTTTGGTGTAGGCCGCATCCGTATCCTGCACAGCGCTCTCTGCGGGTTTTGGGGATGCAGGTTGTGCGCTCGCCTGTGTCGCTTCCGCAGGTCTGCCGGCAGTGTCGCCTGGGTTTTTGACCTCTTTTTCTATCTGCGTTCCTGCTGCAGGTTTGTCGATCGAATAGATCTGCCAGCTGTCGCCTGCTTTGACCATCTTGATCGTCAATGGGATAGCACCTGCACTCGTCACGATGCTGCCTTCGATCTCTCCCCGGTTTCCTTCAGCCGAACGATTGCCCCAACTGGCACTCTGGAAGCTGTCGAGTCCATTTTGTTTGAGAAAGGCAATCATTTGCTCTTTGCTGACTGCCTTTTTGAAATCCGCCGAAGTCAATGCATAAGCCTGGTCATACTGTTTCGCCGCAACCTCTTTGAAGAAAGTTTCCGCTGTCTTTGTCATACCGGCTGTCAAATAAAAAGCCAGTCCTACAGCCAGAACAATCAAGAGGATAAATCCGCCTAAAACCTTTTTCCACATTTCTCACTCCTTTGAATTTAATACACATTAATCATATTCTGTATAAACTTAATTGTCAATAATTTAAGGTTATAATTTTAAAGCGTCTCTTTAAAAAAAGGAGTTTGGAATGCAAGCGAAAAAGTCTGGGGCTTGGCAAATGAAATTGCTCTCTCTGTTGGCAGCTTTTCTTCTTGTGGCGGTTTGCCCACCTTTCCTTTCGGCAGAGGGGGTGGGATTGACCGCTTTCAGTGCTGAGGCCGATGTCTCAGGGGATGTTGCAGAAGTGGATCGGGTACGTCCGGCCCACCGTTTTGACCTGGGAGAGGTGCGTAAAGATCCCGACAGGGAGTGGACGCTGATCGTTTATATGGATGGCGACAACGACTTGGAACCGTTCGCCCTGGCCGACCTCAATGAGATGGAGGCGGGTATCGGTGAGCGTATGGAGATCATCGTACTGGTGGACCGTGCGAAGGGTTATGACAAATCTGAGGGAGATTGGCAGGATGCCAGAGTCTACCGTATCCAAAAGGATAAAAACAGTCAAAAGATCAGCTCGGAACTGCTCGCTACACCGGGGGAGCTCAACCTTGGAGATGAGAAGGTGCTGGAGGGTTTCGTGGGTGCTGCCCTGAAAACCTTTCCCTCAAAACACTATGCATTGATTATGTGGAACCATGGCGGAGGCTGGGCGGCGCATGCCAGTGACCATAATGCACCGGGGACCCTGAACGGAGAGGATTATCTGACACTGCCGGAGCTCTCCGGCGCGATCCGTGGGGCACTGAAGCACAGTGGTGTGAAGCGTTTTGATCTGATCGGTTTCGATATGTGCCTGATGGCGCAGCTGGAGACGGCAGTGGAGCTCAAGGATCTTGCTGAAGTGATGGTGGCATCACAGGCGAACGAGCCGGGGAACGGATGGCCCTATATCGAAGTGCTGGGTGAGTTCGCCAAAGGAACACAGGGGGTACGCCGTATCGCCTCCTCTATCGTACAGGAGTATGGCAAGTTTTATGAAGCGACGGATGAGACGATCTATACGCTCTCTTCCTTTGACTTGACGCAGGTTGACCGGGTCACAGAGGCCCTCGACCGGCTGGCAGACAAACTCGGTACAGGACTTGACGGACTCTGGCCGACCATTTCTCGCTCCTTCTTTTTTGCCGAAGCCTATGCTGCGAGGACCCAGGTACAACGGGGCAAGTATGCGCTGGCGAGTATCGATCTGATGGATGCGCTCAAAAGAGTAAAAACCAACGCGAAAGGCTTCAATGCCGACAAAGAGTACAACGATCTGCTGGCAGCAATGGATCGTTTCATCCTGACAACCTATGTCAGTCCGGCACACCGCCTCAGTAATGGCATCGCCATCTATTCGCCGGTGACCGACAAAATCTTCAATGACAAATACCTGCAGACACGATTCGCCCAGGGGTCACACTGGACAAAACTGCTGCAAAATCTCTATCGCTATCAGGCCAGGAACCAAACCAAACCCGTGATTCACGATCTGAAACTGGTGGACTATGGTAAGAAGAGGCTCGATCCTGCTACTGTCGCCAAGCCGCTCAGCACGCAGGGGATACTCTATACCGTCGAGGGGACCAATCTCCTCTGGTTGTCAGGAATGTTCGGCGAGAAGAGTAAGGATGGAAAACGTATGATCATCTACAGCAGAAGTACCGTACTCGATGCCAACTGGCACAAACGCATCAAAACGATGGCGGCTGACAAGGTGGACTATATCATTCCGGAGTACAAAGACGGAACCAATCAGCGCATCATTATGTACAGCGGCTACCGCTATGCCCTCAGCAATGGCAAAAAAGCATTCTATGCGACCGTGACGATGCCTCTCAATTCGGGAATGATGACAGTGCCGATCATCTATGAGCACCCCAGCACCGGAAAGCTGGGTGGGACGATCTATTTCGATGACAAATGGTGGGCAGCCAAGGTGGTCGTTCTGGAGTTGCCGCAGAAAGATGGAACGGTACTCTATCAGCAGGTCAAGCCGGCACCGGATGCCAAAATCACACCACTCTTCGAGACGATCAACGAGGAGGGGAAGGTGGATTATCTCCAGGCGGGTACGATGCAGTGGGGTGATGGGCTGGAGCTGCTGCTCTCACTCTACGACCCCGGTACCTATCAGCTTGCTCTGACGGCAGAAGCGATCGGCGGACTCTCCGATACGGCACTCTATGATTTCCGCGTCGACGAAGACAAAGATCTCAGATCGCTGATCGAGAGAGGAAAAAAATACACCAAAGAGGATTTGGTGGGAACCTGGCAATATATCGACGCAAAGCAGTATATGAAAAATGGTACGATCGTGCCGCTCGATTTGATGATCTCTTTTGCTCCGCATCCCGATGATAAGGCTCTTCTCGTCTCACGAATGACTGCCCCCAAAAGACCGAACTATGAACAGGTGCAGGTGGTACTCCCTGACACCCGTACCCTGCCGCATTTGCGTTTCTTTATGGTTTCAGACAAAAAGAAGATCGATCAACCAGACTACTCCGTCTACATGACGCTGATTTTCAAAACACCGCAGGGTGATACCGTGATGCTGCAGCACAATTTGCTCTCGCAGGGGATCTACGCAGCCGTCAAGCGAGGCCAAGGTGGTGCAAAACCGGCACAATCTGCTTCGCCCCAGCCCCAGGCGGCAGCCGTTTCGTCCTCTCCGGCAGGAATCGAAGGCTCCTGGCGCACTGCAGATGGTGAGAGGCTCATCGTGCAGGGCGGCAGCTATCGTATCGCGCAGAATGGACAGGAGATCGACAGCGGGAGCTACAGGATTCAGGGAAATATCCTCTTTGCCAAAAGCCGCTACACCGGCGTGACGACGCAGTTTACCTTCAGGGCAGAGGGCAATACACTGCAGCTTCAGGATGCTTTCGGTGAACGCTATACGTATCACCGGGAGAGTGCAGATGCAGCCGTGCCCCAGCAGCAGAGTGCCCATACTGCCATACAGGCTGGCTCGCAAAATGGACGATTGAGAGGCAAATATTGCAGCTATTCCGGCTCGTCAGGTACCTATACCGGCTCCTACTCCAGCTCCAACTGGGCCTACTTCGATGGCCGGGGCAGTTTCAGTTATGGCGCTTCGAGCTATTCGAGCGGCAGTGCGGGCAGCTATGCCGGTGGAAATGGTGGCAATCGTGGCACCTACA